>JAMCWE010000226.1 GCA_023475265.1 Bacteroidota bacterium | reverse complement strand
CTAAATAAACTTAGGGCTATCCATGTTCATTGTCAACAAGTTTAGAAGCTACAGCCTACTTGTCTTTAGTATATTGATTATGTTATAAACTATTAATTACGTTCTTCAACTTGCCTTGTATTGTTTCCGCTACATCACCAAGCTTATCATTCTTTACTGCCTGCATTGATGCGATAGGATCAATAGCAGCAACAACAGTTTCATTTTTATCATTCACATAAACAATTACGTTGCAAGGCAGCATCAATCCAATTTGTTCTTCAGCTTGCAATGCTTTGTATGCAAACGGCGGATTGCAAGCGCCGAGTATTTTATACGGCTTGAAATCAACATCAAGCTTTTTCTTGAGAGTTGCTTTAATGTCAATTTCCGTCAACACTCCGAATCCTTCTTTCTTTAATTCTTCGGTCACTTTTTCAATTGCTTCATCGTAACCGAGACTAACTACTTTTGAGAATCCATAATTAGTTGTTTCCATTTTTTGTTGCTCCTTTTTATTCTAATTCAAAACCTTCTTTTTTAATTGCGCCTTCCAAATCTTTATAAGCAATTATCTTGGGGGTGTATTCAATAAATACCTGTCCAGATGCCGAATGTATTTCAAAATTATTAACGCCTTTAGTTTTTCTTAACACATCACTCAATTTATTCTCTTGTTCTTTCTTCAACTCTGTAAAACAAATTACCGTTTTTGTTTCATCAATACTTATACTTTTAAGTGTCTTTCCATTAGGTTTATTGTCAATAATGCCGGCTTCCAAATAAAGACCAAATGGCAAGTCTTTCAGCTTTGTATCTTTATTCTGGTATTTGACAGTCATACTTGTGTCAATCCTTACCGGCATACAAGCTTTAGTGCCAAGCACACAGATTACAATTTTATCCTTCCCCATTTTTTCATTGCCTATAGTGCCTTTTACCTTATGTGTTTCTTGCGCATAACCATTTGCAATTAGCAAAAATGAAACAAGAGCTATCACTTTAATATTTTTGGACATACTTTTCATAATTCTTCCTTTTTAATAATTTCCCGCCGTTTTCACAGAATTACAATTGCGATTGCAATCCCGCCTAACAGTTTTTTATTTGAGGTAAACATCGGATTTCTCCTAATAATAGTGTTAAATAAATTATAAAAATTATTTACATATCCCTTTTATGTTCAAAGGATAAATTGAATAAATCCCGGAAGAGGGGAAATAAAGGGAAGTGTTAAATCAGAAATGTTCTGTTGTAAAGATAGAGCAGATTAGTTTTTTGTGGTGAATATAAATTCTCTATAGATAGTTTATTTAACGAAGCAAGGTGTGTATCTATTTCATCAATAAAATGTGGCGAGAAAGATTTTTCTACTTTCAGTTTGAATAAATCACCTACAGTAGCTTTACCGGTTTCTACTTTTGTTACTTTTACTATCTCGCAATAATCTTGGGTAGCCGGATGCTCTTTTTCGAAAGTGAACTGTCCAAGTTCGGAGTAAGAGAACCAGAATAGGAAAGGCATCAGAACAAAAATAGTTGCCACTAATGAACGGTATTTTATCAAGTGTTTAATCATTGCTGAAAAATATTTCTACTAATTTGATGCCAAGATTTCACAAAGGATTCCTTTCACATAGTGATGCATTCGCAAAAAAATAAAAAAATATAAACAATATTAATCATCATATTCCAAGCTTCGGAAATATTTCTTTCTTTTTCGCTTTTGAAAGAAGGAACTCGAGTACATTTCTTATTCTTTTTAACATTTTAGTAACTCCTTTATTTTAGTATTCTCATTGCATTCAATATCGCGATTATTGCCACACCCATATCTCCGAATACCGCTTCCCACATTGTGGCTATTCCAAATGCACCGAGAAGAATGAAGAATAATTTTACTCCCATTGCAAAGCCAATGTTTTGCCACACAATTGTTCTTGTCCTTTTGGCAACTTCAATTGATTTTACGACCTGCATTGGCGAATCTGTCATCAGCACGACGTCTGCGGTTTCAACCGCTGCATCGGAGCCGAGTGCGCCCATCGCAATTCCAACATCGGCACGGGCAATTACCGGGGCATCGTTTATTCCATCTCCAACGAATGCAACTTTTCCATTCTTAGTTGAACTCAGCAGTTTTTCGATATGCTCAACTTTATTTTCAGGCAGAAGCTCAGCGTAATATTCTTTTATGCCAAGCTTCTTTGCATAAACTTCCGCTGCACTTTTGTTATCGCCAGTAAGCATAACAGTATTTACTTTTAATTTGTTCAGCTCAGAAATAGTTTCGGTAGCTTCGTCTTTTAATGAATCGGATATTACTATGTAGCCCGCATATTTTTTATTTATCGATACGTGAACTACAGTTCCTTCTACATCACATTTCTCGTGTCCTATATTTTCTTTGTGAAGCAGCTTATCATTTCCAATTAATATTTCATCACCGTTTACTTTTGCTTTTATACCGTGACCCGAAATTTCATTTACTTCACTTATTTCATTTTGCTCAATCTTATTATCATAAGCATCCAATATTGATTTTGCTATCGGATGACTTGAGTTTGCTTCTGCATAAGCGGCATATTTAAGTATGTCTTCTTCTTTATATCCATTAGCTGAAACTATTTCAGCAACTTTGAATTCTCCCTTAGTCAGCGTTCCGGTTTTATCAAACACAACTGTTTTAATTTTTGTAAGTGCATCAAGATAGTTTGAACCTTTTACTAGAATCCCTCTGCGTGAAGCGCCGCCAATTCCGCCGAAATATCCAAGCGGGATGCTGATTACCAAAGCGCATGGACAAGAAATTACAAGCACAACAAGCGCTCTGTAAATCCAGTCTGTAAAAGTTTGTCCGGCAAAAAACAAAGGTGGAATTATTGCAAGAAGCAAAGCGCCAAATACAACAAACGGTGTGTAGTATTTTGCAAAAGTTGTAATGAATTTTTCTGTCTGAGCTTTTTTTGTCGAAGCATTTTCAACAAGCTCAAGGATTTTTGAAATGGAAGATTCGCCAAATTCTTTTGTTACTTCAATTGTCAACAGACCGCTTTTATTTATCATTCCCGCTAAAACGATTTCATTTTCTTTCACTGCTCTTGGAACTGATTCACCAGTTAGTGCGGAAGTATCCACAAAAGAATTTCCTTCAATTATATTTCCATCCAGAGGAACTTTCTCTCCCGGCTTCACAACAATTATTTGTCCCGGATGAACTTCAGTCGGCGAAACTTTTTTTATCTCTCCATTGATTTTGATGTTTGCATAATCCGGTCTTATTTCTAACAAAGCTTTAACCGATTTGCGCGAACGGTTGACAGCGATATCCTGAAACAATTCACCAATAACATAGAATAGCATAACTGTTACAGCTTCAGGCATAGCATCAATTAGTATAGCGCCGCCGGTTGCAATTGTCATAAGAAAATGCTCGTTAAATACTTTTCCTTTTGTAGCACTTCTTACAGCGCCTCTTAATACTCCCCAGCCGCTTATTAAATATGCCGGAAGAAAAATCAGATATTCAGCAATGTGGTAAGGAGTGTTATGAATTTGTTCTTCGAAGATTAAGCCTGCAGCCAGAAGCAGAATAGTAAGAAAGATTTTTATTAGCTCTTCTTTATTTTCCCGCAATAAGCTTATCGCCTGTGCCGGTTTATTATCCTGCATTTCTTCTACTTCTACTTCCGGCTCAATCTCTTTTATTTTTAGTTTTACTTCTTCTATGTCCGGCGTATCAATCTGCAAAGTTGAGTTGGCAAAATTCACCGAAACGAATTTTACTTCGGGCATCTTTGAAAGTCCGTCTTCAATCTTTGCAGCACAAGATGCACAGTCAATATTTTTTAATTGATATTTTTTCATTGTAAAATCCGTCCGAATAGTTGTCAATCTTTTTAGGGTAAAACTTTTATCTCCCGAAACCTTTTTATTATCATAAGAGTAAATCCAACTGACATTAGCAGCACTCCGGACCAAACAAGATTTATTAATGGTTTTTCTCTGTATTCAACAGACAATATTTCGGCTTTAACAACTTCCTTCTTGTTCATATCCGCAACGTCAAATTTAATTGTTCCGCTTACATCAAAGCTTTCTGCCGTAAAATTCAAACCTTCCTCTTTTATCTGGAAACTGTTTTGCGATTGATTATTAACAATGATGTCAAAGTTTTTTGCAATCCCGTTAGAAGTAACTTTAATCTTAGCGCCAATATCAAAAGGTTCTTTGTTCATCATCTTTTGCATAGCATCCGGTGGAAGGTCAAATTTTTCAAACAGAATTTCGGAATTACCTGCTTTATATGGCTCGCCTTTCTTTAGGGTAATTTCTTTAACGCCGGCATCTCTTCCATCAGTAAAAGATAATGGAGAAATATATAAATCTCTTGCAGCGCTAATTAAAATATCCGGTTCTCTCATTAAGCTGTTATTATATTCAGATATATACATAACCGGTTTCAAAACGGAAATATTATTTCCATCTTGAACATTAATTGTGAAAGCATACTTTTTACCGTTATCTATCGCTTCGTTTCCTAAATAGGTTATCTTTTTATTAGATACTGTTTGGCTTTCATTTTTCGGAAGGTCAACAGTTTCAGATGTTGATAACAGACCGCTTAAAATCGCACCTATAAGAAAAAGCGCAAAACCAATATGAGCAATATGACCGCCCATTAAAATTAAGCTCTTGTTGAATTTGAAGATGAACACAAGGTTTGTAACTATTGTAAAAACTGATTCAAATAAGATAAGAGAGTAAAGAACATCAGAAATGCCAGTTAAAAATATTAGGATGACAGAAACAACTGCAGCAACCACAGTAGTAATTGTTATTTTTTTGATGAACTCTTTAATGTCTGTATTCTGCCAATAAAAGTATAATGTAACTCCAATCAGAGGAACCATAAAAATTGCAAGCAGAGAGTTAACCCTGTTATAAAAACTTAAGTCAACCGAGCTGCCGAAAATTGGCGCAGAAGTTCCTACAAGAATTGCTACGGCAGAACCAATCAACAGCATTGAACCGTAGAACAAACCCATATCGCGAGAAAAAATATTTTGCGAAAGCTCCTGCCGGTTATTTAAAGTTTTTCTTCTATAATAAATTCCAACAAATACCGATAGAGTGAAACCAATCAGAAATATTAGCAGCACGGAATAGACAAAAGAACCCGCGTCGCTGAAAGAATGGACAGAAGCTTCTGAAAGAATTCCGCTGCGTGTTAGGAAAGTGCTGTAAACAACCAGTACAAAAGTGAAAACCGACAATATTAAATTTGTTCTTGTTAAGCTTCCCAGCTTATGTTTTGTTTGAGAATATTTTTGGACTATCAGCGTATGTATTAATGCTATTGAGAATATCCACGGAATAAGACTTGAATTTTCCACCGGGTCCCACGCCCAGTAACCGCCCCAACCTAAAACACCATAAGCCCAGTAGCCGCCAATCATTATTCCAAGAACCAGAACCAATGCCGTAGCTAATGCCCATACTAAATTTAATTTAATCCACACTCTGTATTCATTTTTAATTAATGCAGCTATTGCAAAAGCAAATTGCGTTGAAGCGAGTGCGAATCCTAAGAACAAAAAAGGCGGATGAATCTGCATCCAGAAGTTTTGCAGCAATGGATTCAGCCCTTTTCCCTGAACAATTAAATTATCTATTGATAAACCGTTTGCTTTGATTGCATTAATCAACTCTTCACTTATTTTAACAAAAGTTTTGCCGGCGTCTTTATCCTGAAAAATAAAATTTTGCATAAATGAATATCCTAAGATATTCTGATTAATAAATTTT
Organism: Bacteroidota bacterium; assembly: GCA_023475265.1. GTDB lineage: Bacteria > Bacteroidota > Ignavibacteria > Ignavibacteriales > Ignavibacteriaceae > FEN-1297. The sequence continues at coordinate 13,572 of JAMCWE010000226.1, read as the reverse complement.
GTATCAACAAAAGTGGGGTCAGTCCATAAATAGTTAAATGGACTTTTTAACAATGGATTTATCATAACCAGCAGAAAGATTACGACAAGAAGAAAAGGCATCATTACGTGCGGTTCAAAATTTTTTTCTTTTGAAGCCTGTTTAATAACTACCAGCCCAATCAGCACTGTAAATAAAAGCCAAAGTAAAAAGCTCCCTTCCTGCCCGCCAAAAAATGAAGAGATTAAAAGTCCTGTAGAAAGTTCGCTGCTGCTGTATTCAAAAATATACTTGTATTGATATTGATGGTTAAGTATGAAGAGAAGCAATAAGAAAGAAGCAATTAAAACCGTTATAGCAGTTAAATGATAACCAATCCTGGCTTTACCAATCGTTTCAAATCCTTTGTATGCCCTGTAATACATTAACAGTGAATATAAAGCTAACAATAACGCTGCAACCAATAGAATATTTCCTAACATAAAATGTCTCTCAGATTGTTTAATAAATTTTTCTAACACAAAATCATTTGATAATTGTAATCTTTGCAGCCACAAGACTATTCCCGTGCATATGCCCGAGCAGTTCAACAACTTCTGCATTGGCAACTTCCGGCGGTATTGGCTCGTGGGATGTAACCTGAACTTCAACATTGTTCTTATCCCTGGCATAAAAAGAGCTTATGTTGCCGCTTGCATCTCTTTCAAATCCTTTGGATTTAACAACGAATAGATTTATCTCCTGGTTTATCTCACTGCCCGGGCTGAATTTATCTAATGAACCTACTTCATCCGTTTTGGCAAAATATGTAAAATACATTATGGCTATAACCACTATAAAGATTACGGGCAAAATTAATTTTGATAATTTTTTCATTGATTCACCTAAAATATTTTATTTTCAATAATCACATTTCATTTTACCGGCATATTCAGATAGATTGACTTGATACCGCTTTCACCAGTTTCAAACTTTACATTACCGCTGTGCGAACTTATAATTGAAGAAGCGAGTGCAAACGAGTATCCTTTTTCCGGGTTAGCTATTAAATCAAAAACCTCTGTTCCTTTATTTTTTACAGTTTTTTTCTTTCCATTAAGAGTTAAAGATATTTCAACCATCTCATTTTTCTTTGCTGCCGATATTACAAGCTCTTTTTTTCCTGCGTTTTGTTCAATGAAGCTTTGTAAAATTTGCTTAACGGCAAATTCAATTTGCCTTACATCCATATAAACCGGCGGCAGCTTTGCTTCACTCTTAAAAGAAAAATTATAACCGGGGTTGTTCTGTATAATTTCATCCGCACATTTTTTAGTAAGATGTAAAAAATTATATTTAATTTTCTTTACCGGTTTAGGCGCAGCAAGATTAGATAGATGTGATATGTGCGAACCTAAACGCTCTAATTTTTTCGCTAACAATTTTACAGTAAACGAATTTCCATCGCCATTATTATGAATACTTGCTAGTGACTTTGTTAAACCTATACAAGCAGAATAATCATTCATTATATCGTTATTAACTACATTAATAACGGTTGATACTTTTTCTAATGCCGCTAACCGGGCTTTCTCCGTTTGAACTTTTTTTAATCTATCTATCAGAACACCTGCAATTATTCCAACTACCCAGATTAATACTAATTCAGAAAGATTTTCTGCAATATAAAACTTTGAAAAAAGACCTGTATTTATAGAGTGCGGGAGATACAATAATGAAACAACCAGCGCCAGTTTTACCGCTCCTTTTATACCTAAATATAGGGCAGCTAAAAGAACCGGTAAAAAATATAATTTTGTTAAAAGCTGGTGCAGAAAATCAAGATATATTTCTTTTTGGGAGAATGTTAAAAGATGAACAAGACTTATCGCTATGGCTAATACTACCGTTCCGCTTAATATTTTTTTTCTTTTACTTCCCATCGTCCTGTTCATTATAGATAAAATCAATTTAGTAGGTATTTCCTTTTGTAATAATTTGTTCATTACTTTCATCTATCTATCTTAATGTTGCATCAAAAAATATGTTTATGGTAAGCCCCAGACTTGCTTTAGGATTTTGCTGCCTAATTTCAGTTACTTCCTCAAATTCAAACTCAGACTTATCCTTTTCATTTTTTATTTTGTAAAGTTGACCAAGTAAATAATGCCCTTCAGCTTGAGCTGAATTTTCTTCTTCGTCAATCTTAGCATACCTAATTGCTTTTTCATAATCCTTCTTCTTAAAATAAACATCGGCAAGAAGCAGTTCCATTCGGCTGAACCGCAATCCGAGCAACTGCATTTCACTTATTACAGCAATAACATTATCATAATCTTTTAGCAGCCAGTAAGCAAGTGATTTTCCCACATAACTTTCAGTATCTTTATCATTTCTCTCCAAAGCACGATTAAAAGATTCTATTGCTTCATTGAGCTTTTCATTCTGCAAATAAATAATTCCCAATTGCCGTATTGAGTTTGGACTTTTCGAATCAAGCTCCGCAGCTTTATTAAGATTATTAACTCCTTCATCAAGATTTCCTATTATGCTGTTGAGAATGCCAAGGTTATGGTATGCTCTTGCTTTCTGTGGATGGAACTTTACTGCTTTCTCAAAATAGCCGAGTGATTTTTCCATATTCTCTCTGCCTCCGGCGTACTGATAAATTACTCCAAGGTTAGTAAGTGCATCGTAGTTCGTGCTGTCTTCTTCAAGAATCTTTTCATAATACTTGCGAACACTCTCAATATCATCTTCTCCTTCTGTGAGTTGGTCTAAAAGATTATCTCCGGCTTTCTCAATTTTGTTATTGTTTGTTCTTAGCGCATCTGGCTGTGCAATTAAAGTCGCATCAAGCATAACCATCAGCAATACGAAAAAGGTAATCAAATGTTTTAATTGTTTTGTCATAGCTCATCTACTTTTCATATCAAACATTCACATCTTCGTGGCTCGCACTTTGCGAGCTTTTCTCTATCTGTATTGTCGAGTGCTCAATACTAAACTTACGATGAAGCTGTTCACAAACTTTGCTTACGAATTTATCATTTTTTTGTTCCCCGGGAATAACAAGATGAACCGTTAATGCTGTTTCTGTAGTGCTCATTGCCCAGATATGAAGATCGTGAACTTCTTCCACACCTTCAAGAGAGCTTAAATATTTTTTTACTTCTTCAAATACTATATTCCTTGGAACAGCATCCATAGAAAGATGAAATGAATCTTTTAATAAGCTCCACGTTCCTATTGTTATAACAATTACAATTACAAGACTGATTATCGGGTCAAGCAAAAAGAATCCGGTAAGATTAATTAGAAATCCTGCGGCAACAACGCCCAAAGAAACTCCGGCATCTGCCGCCATATGAAGAAAAGCTCCTTTGATATTTAAATCCTTTTCTCGTCCTTTCATAAAAAGAAGAGCGGTTAAAGTATTTATTATAACTCCAACTCCAGCAACAATCATCATAGTAGTTCCGGCTATTGGTTCCGGTTCCGGTTCAAGAATTTTTCTTATTGATTCAATAGTTATTGCCCCAACCGCAGCTAGCAGAATGATTGCATTAAACAGTGCAGCAAGTATAGTTGATTTTCTGAAGCCATAAGTTCTTTTATTCGTAACAGAAAATCCGGCTAAATAAGCTGCACCCCAAGCAAGCAGTAATCCCAAAACATCACTAAAATTATGTCCGGCATCAGCTATCAATGCCATTGAATTAATAATTAATCCAAATACAACCTCAACCACAATGTAGATTACATTTAATGCAATGCCGAAACCAAAAGCTTTATTATAATTGCGGTGTTGGCGGCTGTGCGAATGATTATGGTTGTGGGGCATTATTAATCTCCTTCATCCGTTGCTCTTTTTCTTTTCAACCTTTTCAACAGTTTCAGATGATGTATGGATAGCAAGGAAAAAATTATTACTGACGTCAATGTTCCCAGGATATACATACCGAAAGAAATCGCCAATCCAACAGATGCCGTTGCCCAAACGGTAGCAGCGGTTGTTAATCCTGCTATCCTTCCTTGTTCTCTCAATATAACCCCGGCACCAAGGAATCCGACACCTGTAACAACTCCGGCTGCAATACGTGCCGGGTCTGTATCGGGAATATGAGATGAAATGAGTCCGAAAATACAAGCGCCGAGTGAAACTGCTGCATAGGTTCGTATGCCGGCATCGCCCCCATGTCCTTCCCTTTCGTATCCTATTGCAGCTCCGAGGACAGCTGAAAGTAGCGCTCGTAGAGTCATTATGAGTTCTATATTCCAATCCATAACTGCCGCTCGATTATTTTACACCCGGTTTTATTGTCTTTTACATCTTCCATTTATCATTTTCCATTTTAACTACCGCAACTTTAGTGTAGGTAGTTAAATCGCTTCTTCGCCTCTTTCATTTGTTCGTATCTTTACAACTTCTTTAACTTCAATAACAAATATTTTACCGTCTCCCGGATTGCCTGTGTGTGCTGTTTTCTGGATTGTATTCACAATTTCATCAACCAAATCATCGTGTACAACAATTTCAATTTTAACTTTTGGAATTAATTGATGCAAACCCTCGCTGATAGTTTCTTCAGCACCTTTCCCTTTGCCAAATTCCTTAATCTCGGAAATTGTAATTCCCGGCAGTCCTTCTATTTTATGAAGCTCAGTAATGACATCATCTAATTTGAATTGTCTGATTATTGCTTTTATTTCTTTCATTTGTTTGTCCTTTGTCCGTTGGTTTAAATTTTTATATATCATCCCTACGGAATTTTAATTCCCTCGGGCTTTGCATCTCTATAAATATTTCATCCCTAACGGGATTCAATTTCTATTCCCTAAAAGCCCTTCCCTTTGGGAAGGGTTGGGATGGGCTTTTACATTTCGCCTTCTGTTACTTTAATTGCAAACCATTTGTATAAAGCCGGAACAACCAGCAACGTTAAAGTGGTTGATGTAACCAATCCGCCAATTACAACTGTTGCCAAAGGTCTTTGAACTTCGCTACCAATTCCGGTTGCAAACAAAAGCGGAATCATTCCGAGCGCTGCAGCAAGTGCGGTCATTAAAACCGGTCTTACTCTTAAACACGCTCCCTGAATTGACGCTTCGTCAACATCTAGTCCTTCCATTCGTAACTGATTTAAATATGTTACCAGAACTATTCCGTTCAGCAGTGCAATACCGAATAGAGCAATGAATCCAACTGAAGCCGGCACTGAAAGATTCTGCCCGGAAATCCATAAACCAACAATGCCGCCGACTAAAGCCAACGGTATATTTAAGAATATCAGCAGAGAATTTTTCAGCGAGTTAAAGCTGGAGAAAAGCATAATGAAAATTATGAACAACGTAATTGGAACTACAACTGCCAATCTTGCATTAGCTTCCTGCTGCAGCTTAAACTGTCCGCCCCACGTTACAAAATATCCGGGCGGAAGTTTTATTTTGCCGTCAATTACTTTTTGCCCTTCGGCAACAAATGAACCTATGTCGCGCCCGGTTACATTGCACTGGATTGTTATAAATCTTTGGTTGCTCTCGCGCGTTATCTGCCGGGGCCCAACTACTTCCTTAATTTCCGCTAATTGGCTTAATGGCACTTCGGTGCCGGACGGAGATTTAATCAATAAAGCGCCGATAGAATTTATATCCTTTCTAAATTCCTCATCAAAGCGGACATAAATATCGAACCGTTTTACACCTTCAAATATTTGTCCGGCAGTTTCTCCACCAATTGCAGTCCTTACAGCATGCTGAACATCCTCAACGTTTATTCCGTACCGCGCTATCGCATGACGATCAATTAAGATACTTAATTGTGGTGCGCCGGATACCTGATCAACCTGTACATCGGCGGAGCCGTTTACTTTTTTTATCTGAGCTGCGATTTCATCAGCTTTGTTTTTTAATATGTCAAGGTCATCGCCAAAAAGTTTAATGGCAAGTTCCGCTCTTACGCCTTCAAGAAGCTCATCAACCGACATTTGAATCGGCTGTGTAAAGTTGGTTAGAACGCCCGGAATTTCACCGAAGTCTTTTCTAATTAATCCCTCAAGCTCCTGCTGCGTTGCATGATTTCTCCATTGTTCTCTTGGCTTTAATAAAATGTACATTTCCGCGTTGTTTACCGGGTCGGTATGAGCGCCTACTTCGCCTCTGCCAATTCTTGTTACTACGCCGGTAACTTCCGGCACTTTCATTAACCTTCTCTCTGCAATAAGTGTAAGACGTGTGCTTTCTGTAAGAGAAATAGAGGGAGCCATTGTCATTCTTAAAATCAAAGTCCCTTCCTGAAGAGTTGGAGTAAATTCAGAACCGAGTCGAGGGAATATGAACGCTCCGATAATTAATAAAATTACGGCAAGCACAATGGCGGCTATTCTTTTCTTAACAAAGAATGTTACGACCGGTCTATAAATTTTTATCAACAATTTTAGAATCCAGATTTGCTCTTCTTCTGCTTGTCCATTTGGGGAATGTTCTTTACCGCTTTCTGCATGTTCAGCTCTTGCCGAAGTCATCCCGGTATGTGGCGATTTCTTTTTAGAATGTTTTTTCATAAAGAAAGAAGCGAGAACTGGAGCCACAAAAACTCCGAACAGCAAAGAACCGAACATTGCAAGAGCAATTGTGTAAGCAAGCGGCTTGAATGTTTTTCCTTCGACTCCCTGAAGCGTGAACAATGGGAGAAAAACAATTATGATTATCATTACTGCAAAAGTGATCGGCTTGATTACTTCTTTGCAAGCTTTTGCAATGATATGAATCTTTGATTCGCCCGGCCGGCTTGCCCGCAAGAGCCGGTCTGTATTTTCAACGATAACAACAGCACCATCCACCATCATACCAATTGCTATTGCCAATCCTCCGAACGACATAAGGTTTGCAGAAATTCCGAAAAATTTCATTCCAATCATTGCGAAGAGAACAGAAAACGGAATTGCAATTGCTACGACTATGCTTGGTCTTATTGCGCCAAGGAACACCATCAAGATTATAACCACCAAAACAATACCTTCGAGCAGCGCATCTGTAACAGTTTTTACTGCTGCTTCCACAAGAGTTTTTTGTTGGTAGTATGGAACTATTTTTATTCCTTTGGGAAGCGATTTATTTATTTCAGATAATTTTTCTTCAACCTCACGTATTACAGTTGAAGAGTTCGTTCCATACAACTTAACAACCATTCCGGCTACTACTTCGCCAACGCCGTTGCTCGTTTGCACGCCTCTTCTTATAGCGCCGCCGGTTTTTACATTTGCAATTTGATTTAAATAAACTGGCACGCCGTCTTCGGATTTTATTACTATGTTATTTATATCTTTTATGTCGGAAGCGAGTCCCGTTGAACGTACGGTAAATTCTTCTGCATTCTTCTCTAAGAATTGCGCGCCGACATTTAAATTATTTGCTTTGATTTTATCAACAACATCGTTGATCGTTATATCATAACGAAGAAGAGAGTTGGGGTCAACAACAACTTGGTATTGTTTTTCCCAGCCGCCGATTCCAAGAATTTCAGTTACACCCGGAACTGTTTGCAATTGGTATTTTACAAGCCAATCTTGGATAGTTCTTAGGTTTTCTAAACTGTATTTACCGGTCTCATCTTCTAAATAATAAAAAAGAATTAAACCCATCCCAGTAGAAATAGGTCCCATTGCCGGGTTGCCGAAACCTTCGGGAATTTGTTCTCTTGCTTCCTGGAGCCGCTCATTAACAAGTTGCCTCGCAAAATAAATATCTGTTCCATCTTCGAAATAAATATTTACAACAGACAGTCCAAAATTTGAAACCGACCTGATGAGTTTCAGATTTGGCAGTCCGTTCATCGCAGTTTCTACCGGAAAGGTTACATATTTTTCAATTTCCTCCGGAGCTAATCCCTCTGTCTGAGTAAACACCTGTACAAGCACTGGCGAAACGTCCGGAAAAGCGTCAATCGGAAGCTGCCTGTAGCTGATATAGCCAGCAGCCATCACTATTACTGCAAACACAACTATTAAGAGCCGGTTGCGTAATACAAAATCTATTATTCTATTCATATTCTCTCCTTATTCCTCGCCGCCGAAAGATTCTTTTAGAAGTTCGGCTTTGAGAGTGAATGAACCTTTCGATACATATTGCTGACCCGGCTGAAGCCCTGAAGTAATTTCAACATTCATATCATTTACCATTCCTGTATTCACCTGCTGAGGGAAAAATTCATTTCCTCTTTTAATGAACACAACGGTCTTGTCTTTCAGTGTTTGAAGAGCAGATTTTTCTATAACAAGAGACAGCTTCTTTTCACTAACAAAAATTTTTGCCGAGACAAACATTCCCGGGCGCCATTTACCGGAAGAGTTATTCAGTATTACTCTTGCCGATGCCGTCCTGGTTTTTTCATCAACAACGGGACTTAAATAAGAGATTATTCCTTCCTCTCCTTTTTCTTCAGCGCTAAGAGAAACCAAAGCGCGCTGCCCGGCTTTTATTTTGTTAATGTCTCTTTGATAAATAGTTAGTATAGTCCAAACTTTATCAAGATTAGCAACAGTAATAGCAACTTGATCTCCGCCAACCAAATCACCTTTTGCCATATGCAGTTCGATAATTGTTCCATCAACCAAAGATTTAACTTCATAGGGAGTGAGACTTTCATTGCTTTCAATTACTGCAAGAACTTCGCCCTGCTTGACCCTCTCTCCAACAGTTTTATAAACCTCCTTTACAATTCCCGGAAAGCGGGGAATAATATGCGAAAGCCGTGAAGGTTCTGCCTTTATTTCGCCGGTTAAATCAATGTGGTTGGTAATTACTCCCGCCCCAGCTTGTTTTATTTCAATGCCAAATTCTTTTAGCTCATTGTCTGTAAGTTTTATCGCCGCGCTGTGTCCAGCGTTTTCGTTTTGCTTTTCTGTTTTAGCTATTTTTTCTTTTGGCTCGTCATTTGAACATCCAATCATAAAAAAGATTTGTAGTGCGGTTACAACAATTAATCCTGCTAACCTAATTTTATTTTTTTCCATTAGTTTACTCATATTATTTTATTTTAAAAAAGATTTACCTGTTACGTTTTCTATTTCTATCAATGAGTTGTAGTAATCCGACAACTCAAGCAAGTATTGTGTTTGAGTTTCAAACAAAGTTCTCTGCGCATCTAACAAATCAATGAATGCGAATCTTCCCTGCAAATATCCATCTCGTGTTATATTGTAAGCTTTTTCCGACTCCGGCAAAATACTTTCTTTCAACTGCGTCGCATTGTTATAAGCGCTTAACAGATTATTGAAAGATGTATTAAGGGACGAAATAACAGAAAGTCTCTGCGCTCTAATAATCTCATCCATCTGCTGAATTCTTACTTCAGCAGATTGGATATTGCCCTGGTTCCTATTAAAAAACGGCAGCGGAATGGAAAGTCCAGCTACAAAGGAATTTGTTTTAAGTTCATTTAAATACCGGACTCCGCCGCCAACAGTTAAATCCGGTATTGCCTGTGACTTCTCTAACTCAAGCTGTGCTTTTCTAAAATTAGTTTCGTTACTAAGATTTTTTATTGAAGGAATACTTTCCAAATCTTGCAGAATATTTTCCCAATTTGGCGGAGTAAAAAGATTCTCAAACAAATCTGTTGAAGGGACCAAATCTTTTCTGACTGCGCCGATGAGAGAATTCAATTTTGTTTGTGCAGAAGAATAGTCTCTCTTCAGCCGCTGCAATTCAATTCTGCTATTAATCAAAGCAACCTTTACCTTCGATTCCTCAGCCGGAGAAGTTCTTCCGGCATTTACACGTTCAGATACCGTTCTTAATATCTCTTCATTTATTTGAATAAACTTCTGCTGTAATGCTATTTGATGATGAATTTTATATAGACCAAAAAAAGCCGATTTTACATGTGCAATTACATCAAGCTTTAGTAATTCATAATTGCCTTCCGCAGAATTAATTGCTTTGTCAGAAAGATTAACACGGCTGCTTCTCTTGCCGCCAAGTTCAAACAGCTGGCTTCCCCTAACAGTAAATTGGCTTCCCTTAATTCCACTTAATTCTTTCCCTCCGAAAAAATCTTCCGCTTCAAAACCGGCTTCGGGATTTGGAATCAGCCCGGCTTGTATTTTAATTTTCTCTAAAGAAGAGATCTCATACACAAATGCTTTTAAATTAGGATTCTTAGACAGCGCTGTATCAATAGCTTGCCGCAAAGTTATTTCTGTTTCATTGATTTTAATAGAATCTTCAACTTGCTGCGCTGTTACAATTATTGATGAACAGAACAACAAGAGAAAAATATATTTCACACTCATTCTTTCTCCAAATAATTTTATTATTAATTACAATTATCCCGTAAAGGGAATACTTGTCCGTCACTGGCGGAACGAAATGAATAGAGATTGGTTAAATCAGAAATGTATTGTTAAATAGATATAAATCAGTAGATGTTATTGCTTTTAAATTATAGTCAGCTCTTTCAAAAGAAGTTTGTGTTTCTTGTGCTTCAATCTCATCAAAACAACGAATGCAAATATCTTTGTTAAGTTCGAGTTTAGGGGGATTATCTCGGAGTATCTGTGAATGAATGTTGGTATTCTTAACAATTTGGCAATAATCGTGTGTGCTGTGATTACCCTTGTCAAAATTAAACAGTCCAGTCTCGGAGTGAAGAAAAGCAAAAATAATTATTGTCATAATTATGGTTGCAATCGCTTTTGAAATTCTATTTAACTTACAAATCGACATAAAATCTGGTTTATTCTAAACAATGCTTGGTTGCTTCATTTACAATTTTGTTGATATGTTCGTCATCTAACGAGTAATAAACCATCTTTCCTTCTTTTATATAGTTTACTAATCGTGCATTCTTTAACAACCTTAATTGGTGCGAAGTTGCCGAAACAGAAACACCGGTTAATGCTGCTATATCGCAAACGCACAGTTCTTCTTCAGCAAGTGAAAGTAAAATTTTCAATCTTGTAAAATCACTCAGACTCTTAAAAGTTTCAGAAAGCTGATTTATTAAAGTATCTTGAGGCAATTTTTTCTTAACTGCTTTTACTTTCTTCTCATCAATTAATTCGACTTCACAAACTATGTTGCCTTTGTTCATAACATTTGAGCAATTGTTCAAATGAAAAATCGCAAAATTAGAACTCAATGTCAAATGGTATTTTGTCGTTTATAAATTGATGTCGTTTATAAATTGACATGTATGAAGATTAGACACAACCTCTTAACATTCTGCAAGTATCCTTTATTTTTCCTTCCCTTAGAAATTTCTGCCTCTCAATTCTCAGTTTCCGTATAAACTAATCGGGTTGATACTAAATCATCACATTTTTCAGAATTTGCATTTGAGTGAAGATTTTTTGAAAAACCAATTCCTGTTCTTTTAGGATTTCTTCCCAAACGATAATCAAACAAAACACAATCTGTAATCTTGCACTCCCAGACTTCTTTCTTTTCGTAGCCGGAACATTCTAGACAATGTTTCTTGATTGCTTTCAGAGGAGTAAGTTTCATTTTCAGTCTCCCATAATTTTATTAACATCTGGCTTTTTCTAAAATTTCAAACTGTCCAATTGGACATTTTCATTACAATAAAACGTCCAACTCTTAACTTTCTTTCTAAAATCGACCTCAAAAAAATGACGTTAGAAGAATGAGTGAACGAAACGTTAAACAAGAAATGCTGTTTGAGTTCCGAGGAAGTCGGGACGAGTTCATTTCTTGTAGTGTAGTGAACGAAATTCTTAGTCATTTTTTTGCAGTCTTGATCTTTTGCTTCTTTTCTATCAAGAGAAAAGAAGAAGGAAGTTTTTTTTCAAAAAAGCTCAAAATTTTCTTCTGGTTTTACTGATGTTGCTTTACCATCAAGGAACTTTATCATTCTGTCAACTCCGGATTTTCTCTCACTCACACCAATTCCTTTTATTCTGGCAGCTTCTTTCAGCCACCGGGTGAACTTGGTAAGTTTTAGTTCTGAGAATTCCTCATAATTTTTCTTGAAATCCTCGAGTAAATCTTTTTTGTTATGTTCAACATTCATTCCCAGCGTTTCAAAATATTCGACAAATTCTTCGCAAGTTGAATCAATCATCTTTTTCTTTTCAAGATTGATATGCTTACATTGAATCAAACCTTTACTCAGATAGAGCTGAAGGCAGCCGATCATGCAATTGAGAAACGAATTCCATTCTTCATTACTCCATTCATCAAAAAATCTATGACGGAATTCATCAATTGGACGGTGTGCTTTATTGTAGTGGTCCGAAAACTCTATTACGAATTGCCTCTCTAAAGTCGAATCGTCGGATCCTTCAATTGTATAGTTTGTGGAAATGATAATCTTGGGTGATTGATGAAACGGAATAATTATTTCGTTCTGGTTTTTCTTTTCGACCGTGATATCATCTGTGATGATGGAGAACAGTTTATCAAAATTGAATTTTTTTGTTACATCATTGAATTCAATGATCGCTGTATCAAGCGTTACCGATTGAAAACTAAAACTCTTGGAGAAATTAATCCTTGCGCAGCTTCGCATAGGAAATTCAATTCACTATGGGCAAAGAATAGTCCAAAGCTAATCAAAATAAAAAGAGAGAATATTTTTTTAGATTTTTGCATGAGTAAATATAATATCTTGTCTTGTTTATAACAAATTGCGCAAAATATTACTTCCTCTGATCCATTATACCCAACCTTCTAGTCCGCCGAAGCCCAGCTTCGTCGGGCGAAGGCGGATTAACAAAAACTCTTTTAAAGAACTCAATATCAGCAAAAAGAGGAAAAACACCGCCTCGTTTTGAATATTCCGATAAATCGGCTACTCCCTTAGTACCATCAACAAAAACAACTTCTAAAAGATAATCACGAATATATTTTACACTCTTGGCGTCGTAGTACATAATTTCCTCCTTACACTAAAGGCATTATTTTTTAACTGTGCTGATGGCCAACTTCAGAATGTTCCAATAATCTTTTCTGAAAAATTTTATCAATCTCTGTTACAAAATTCCTTATGTTTATATAGTATTCTTGTATTTCAGATTTTGTAATGGTTGTAAAATCGTGGTAATCAAGCGCATTCCTTCTTTCAAACGAGTCGTTCAATATTTTTCCCAATTCCCTGTTAAAAAGTTCTGTCTTCAGATATTCTCTATTAACTGAAGTTACGTATTCTACTTTTTAAGCAGCATATTTTATTATATTATACAAGAAAATATTTGGAGTTATTATAAATGAAAACATTCACGGCTTATGTTGAATGGGATCCTGAAACAAAATTATACGTTGGTATTATTCCCGGGATTCCGGGTGCACATACTCAAGGTGCCACACTTGACGAATTGAATATAAATCTTAAAGAAGTACTTTCGCTTTGTTTAGAAGAAAATAAAGAGGAAGTAAACTATCTTCCACAATTTGTTGGTCTTCAACAAATCGAGATTGCAGTGTGACAAAGCTAAAGAAAAAGATATTAATAGACAAAAAAATGTAGTCCATCTTTTCATTGAGAGTTCTCCTTTTTTGTAGCGATACTTATAAATAATTGCAAAGCATGTACTTTTGGAAATTTCACGAACGAATTTTTCTTAATTCAATCGATGTATGGGAATTTTGGTA
>JAMCWE010000109.1 GCA_023475265.1 Bacteroidota bacterium | reverse complement strand
GCTAAATATGAAAATCATATTTACTTAACAAAAAGAATCTACCCGATGAATTCGTCTGAGCTTCTTTTTTTTGATGGCAGTATCTGGGAAAAAATTTACAATCCATTTTCAAATGAAATCTTTTGCCTTCATGTTACAAATAAAAATAATGTATGGTTAGGCGGTGATAGAGAAATTTCCTTCAGGAGGAATAATAAATGGGAAAATATACCTTACCCGCCAGTTTTTTTTGGAATTTCTCAAATATTTGGAAATGATGAGTCTCAAGTATGGATTAGGACAAATGGTAACAATCTATTCTTTTTTAATAACTCTGAATGGGTTCAACATTTCCAAAATAAAAGTGTTGTATCTGTTGATTTTGAAAATGTAAATCATGGTTTTGCTCTTGTCGATAACATGATATTCGAATTTACAGAAGGTAATTGGAAAACTCATTCAACAGATGAATCTCTCAAATACGTTCAAAAAATTTATTATCAAAAACCAAATAGAATTTGGGGATTGGGTGATAAAGGATTTGTTATTTTATACGATGGTCTGAAATGGTTGAAACTTGATTTCCCGATTAAAGAAAATTTAAAATCCATTTCTTTTATTTCCTTTGATGAAGGATGGATTTCGGGAGATAATGGTACGCTTGTTCATTTTTCAAGTAAAGTCATTCCGCAGAGTGAACAAAGAAAATTAGGGTTCAAAGCAGTAATACCTTTCCCATATGCTAAGAATCTAGATGACGAATATGGAGTTGCAATTGATGATATCAATGGAGACGGTTTAAGAGATATTTATTCGGTCTGTCTTTATAATCCGAATAGACTTTATATAAATGATTTAGATAAAGTCGGCGTAACTAATGCTCTCTTTATGGATGAAGCTGCAAAACGTAATGCTAACGGAGTTTCCGAATCTGAGATTATTAATTATATACCCAAACTCCATCTTGGAATAGGATTAGCAGATATAGAAAATGATGGTGATCCGGATATTTACATCTGTAGTCTTAATGAGCCGAATAAACTTTTGATAAACGATAGCAGAGGATTTTTTCGGGACGTTTCTCGACAATCGAACAGAGCAACCGATATAAGTGAAAGAACTAATTGTGCGATCTTTGGCGATGTGAACAACGACGGCAACCTTGATCTTTTCATCACAAATGAATATTCGACAAATCGCTTGTTCATCAATGACGGTAATGGTTATTTCAAAGAAGTTACGAAAGATGCCGGATTAACGAGTGTGGGCGGATCTATGGGAGCTTCCTTCGCGGATATTGATGGTGATGGATTGTTGGATTTATTCGTTGCTAACTGGGCAAGAACAAATAATCTGTATAAAAACATTTCAAAAAAAAATGGTGAAGTAAAATTTGTGGATATTACCGATAAAGCCGGCGTAGGAAGTGAATCATATAAAAAAAGTAATGGGGTTAGCTTAGCTGATTTTAATAACGATGGATTGCTCGACTTATTTGTAACAAATAGAGGCGCCTCAAATAGATTATACAAAAATAATGGTGATGATACATTTGAAGATGTTACGGAAAAAGTTATTGGTATAGATTCGATGGTGTCTTACGGTGCAAGTTTTGCCGATTTCGACAACGATGGTTTTCTCGATCTTTATATTGCAAACGTTGGAGAAAATGTACTTTATAAAAATCTTAATGGAAAGAAATTTAGCGATGTTACAATAAAATATGGTGCCGAATTAAGTGGTTACTGCACGGGCACTGCAACAGGTGATATTGATAACGATGGAGACGTTGATCTCTATTGTGCCAACTATACAAATGGAAGCAGTGTTTTGTTTGTCAATACTATTGATGATAGAAATTTTATTACAATAGATATTAAAGGTACAATTTCCAATAGAGATGCAATCGGTACTAAGGTTTGGTTGTTTCCGGCAGGGCATGTTGAAGATAAAAGTTATTTGTTGGGATTTAGAGAAATCAATGGTGGAAATAGTTATGGTTCAAGGAGTTCCACATTAGTTCATTTTGGTGTTAATGCAAATCGAACATATGACATCGTAATTCTTTTCCCGGCAAGTGGAATAAAAAAAGTTTTGTCTAATATTAAAGCCGGGTCTCAAATCAAAGTTTTCGAGGAAGAAGGATTTACAAAAACAGCTGCTTATTTTAAAAAATCGCTTTTGCGTTTTTTCGAAAATCGAGAAAACCAAATTGAATTCCTTAAGTTTTTTATTGTTGTGCTGCTTGTAATATTCTCTATTAATCGAGGGAAGAAAAAGTACAATTGGAATATCGGTTTTTCGGTTACTTCACATGGGATTGTTATGGCATCTTACATCACTTTAATTTTTCTTCTTTTGTATAAAGAATTTTCTTTGTCAACTATCTTACCGCTATCATTTGTGCTGATCTACATATTTTTATTGCATCTAATTTTTGAAAGGATTGTTTTTGCAAAGAGAATCAGAGAAGAAAAACAAAAAGCCAGAGATAAAATCGCCAGAGATTTACATGATGATTTAGCTTCAACTTTGAGCAGCGGATTAATCTATGCCGATGCATTAGCTCGATCAATGAAAAGTGAAAAACGCAAAGGAATAGATTTAGCCGACAAAGTGAAATCGTTACTGAACGAGGCAACAGAATCAATAACGGATTTAGTTTGGACTGTTTCTCCCAGCCACGACAAACTTAAAGATCTTATTGCACGTCTTCGGTTATTTATAACTGAAGCATGTAAGACAAATAATATATTATGCGAGATCAAGATCGATTCTTTGGAAAATGATTTTGCTATTTCAGACGAAGTAAGAAAAAATATTTATCTGATCTTCAAAGAAGCAATGAATAATACAATTCGACATGCCGATGCCAAAGAAGTGATTTTTACCGTACTACATCGTAAAGATGGATTTGATATATCTCTTCAAGACGACGGCAGCGGATTTAGGATGGATAAATTTCCATTAGACGAAGAAAGCATTACCGATGTAGAAAATATAGGGTCACTTCATGGGAATGGAATTTTGAACATGTTGAAAAGATCGCGGGAATTAAATGCAAAATTAGAAATTCATTCAAGTATAGATAATGGAACAAAAATACTCTTAAAAATTAACTTGTCTGCCGAAAGGTGGAAATGACATAAATGCGTCATTGTAATTCTTTCCATCTACTCGGAAATTAGTTTAGAAAAAAAACAGATCAATTGATAAATGCCGATTAAAGTTGCAATAGTTGAAGACCACTCTGAATACAGGGAAAGCATTTCGTTCATACTTCAATCTACGGAAGGTTTTTCATGTACAGGTAAATTTTCTTCAGTTAATGAAGCTTTGAGAAATCCTACTAAGCCGGATGTAATTCTGCTTGATATAAATTTACCGGAAATTTCTGGAATTGAAGGCATAAGCAAATTGAAAGAAAAATATCCCGATGCTTCAATCATAATGCTTACAGTATTTGATGATGATGAAAATATTTTTAGGGCAATTACTGCCGGCGCCGACGGTTATATTCTGAAGAAAACCTCACCAATTAGAATACTTCAGGCGATTGAAGATGTAGCACAAGGTGGTTCTCCTATGAGCCCTTCTGTTGCTAAACAAGCGCTTAATTTATTCAAAAGCTATGCACCTGCAAAAATAAATGAAGATGTTTTAAGTATAAGAGAGAAAGAAATTTTATCTCTAATTGTAGACGGATTAAGCAATGATGAAATTTCTTCGAAACTGTTTATAAGTCTCCAAACCGTTCGTAATCACATACGCCACATTTACGAAAAGCTTCACGTTCACTCTAAAGCTCAAGCTGTTGCTAAAGCAATTAAGGGACACATAACATAAGCTTAACTCTCCCTTCCTGCCTGCCATCTGGATGTGCGGGCAGGCAAATTCATTTCTTACTTTTCATTACAATAAAAATGACGCAATTGCGTCATTGATTATTGTTTGCTCATCGCTGATTTTATCTTTGTGGAAAACTCTTATTAACTGGTTTTTAAAACTAAATAATGAAAGGATAAT
>JAMCWE010000232.1 GCA_023475265.1 Bacteroidota bacterium | reverse complement strand
TGGCTTGTTAAGAAATCGGTTTCTAAGATGTTTACGTTTGCCGTTGTCAACACAAAACAACATAAAACCTCCTCCGCCAGCACCCATTACCTTTCCGCCGAGCGCGCCGTTCTTCATAGCAAGTTCGTACCAATTGTCAATATCTGAATTGCTCATTTTATTAGAAACCGATTTCTTAACAAGCCAATGCTCATTTAATAACCTTCCGAATCCGCAAACATCACCTTTAACAAGTGCATTTTTAACCTCATATCCAATTTCCTTTATCCTGTGCATGGCCTCTACCGTTTTATTCACCTCATCTCCTCGTCTCTCAGACTCCCGTCTTCCTGCCTCACTTTCATCCGTCTTCCTACTATCTACTCCATACTCCCTACTAATCTTCTCACTCTGTTCGCTTAGAATCTGATTCGCGTCTCTTTCAATATTGGTGTAAAACATCATAAGTCTATTTTCAAGTTCATAAATAATTTCATTATCTAGTGCTAACGGAGTAACAACAACATTCCCCAGCCTGTCAATATCAAGCTGAATAATCCCGCCGAATGCTGAAGCATATTGATCTTGCTTTCCGATTGGCTTTCCTATCAATTCAATTTCAACTTTACAAGCCTCTTCCGCTAAATCTTTAATAGGTATGTGTCTTCGCATCATTGCATTCAGTCCCTGCAATAAAGCAACAGTATAAGAACTTGATGAACCCATTCCTGTCCCTGCTGAAAGATCCGCCATTGACGAAATTTCTATCGGTCTTTTTACTTTCAGATACTTCAGCGTTTCCCGAACAATATCATGCTTCAATTCCGTAACCTTATCAACATCTATTATTTCAACCTTGCTGTAATTAATCTTGATCTTATTTACAATCGCCGGCTCATTGATGTTAATATACATGTACTTATTAATTGCCGCAGTTATAAGCGATCCTTCATACTTGCGATAATAAGATGGTAAATCAGTTCCTCCGCCGCCTAACGGAAGCCTAAATGGTGCACGTACTACTATCATATTTTCCCCTTAGTGAATGGTGAACTGCAAACGGTCTATTTGTTGAAAAGTTTAATTGTTTAGCTGTGATTTTCTTAAGGCATTCAATTGATTTGAAATCTCTGAGATTTTTCCTTTTAATTTAGCAAATATTTCTTCGGAAATATAATTCAGATCATTTGCAATATAAAGTTGATTTAGAACCTCCATTAAACTACTGTATGCCAAATTTGTAAAATGCGCTTGATCTTTTGATGAAATTCTTGATGAACCTTCAGCAAGGTTTGAAGCAACAGATATGATCGCTCTTCTTATTTGATCTACTAAACAATAACGTTCTTCTTTCGGAAAAGTATTCGTAATTTTATAAATAGAGACAACTAATTCTCTTGAACTTTGCCAAACTTTTAATTTCTCAAACCCAAATTGATATTCCACTTCAACCTTTCAACAATTCAACCCTTAAACGAATAAACAATTCCCAATTTTCTATCATCACGATGCACCCCTTCCTAATATCACAGATGGAATAGTTTTCAAAAGTATCTTAATATCTAAAAGTAACGACCAGTTATCTATATACTCTAAATCCAACTTCACCCAATCGTCAAATTTGCGTATCTGATTTCTGCCGTTTATCTGCCATAAACAAGTAATGCCCGGCTTGATACTAAGCTTCCTTCTTTGCCAACTGTCATATCTTTCTAACTCATGCGGACCAGCAGGTCTTGGACCTACTAAACTCATATCACCTTTTAGTACGCTGAACAACTGCGGAGTTTCATCTATACTCCATTTCCTCAACCATTTTCCGAATTTAATTATCCTCGGATCGTCTTTTATTTTGAATACGGGACCATCCATTTCATTCTCAGTCATTAATCTTTCCTTCAACTTATCGGCATCCTTAACCATTGTCCTAAACTTCCAGCTCTTAAATGGTTTTTTATTTATTCCAATTACATTCCAATGATATAGGATTGGTTTCCCATCCGAAATCCAGATTCCTATTGCCGCTACAACCATAAAAGGTGAAAATATTATAAGAGCTGCAAGCGAACCGGCAATGTCAATTATACGTTTTATGAAAAGTTCCATCTCCGGCTGCCTAACCATATTAAAGCTTATTATGCTCAAGCCAAAAAGATTATCTATAGTAACATTCTTAGTAATGTGTCCAAAGAAATCTGAGTTTAGTCTTACTGCAACTCCCTCTCTCTCGCATATCTCAAGAACATCTCTAATTTGATCAAATCTTTTAGTGGAAATTGTTATTATGATTTCTTCCGGGTTAACTGTTTTTAATATGTGTTGTATATTTTTGTAATGATCTAATACCTTTATTCCTTCAATCTTCAATCCTACATTCTCAATGTCCCCAGTCAACATTCCCACTATATCCAGTCCCCAATGAAAATTATTCTTGACGGTAGTTATAAAATTCCTTGCCCTTGTTCCTGTTCCAATTAAAATTACTCGCTTCCGGTCTCTTCCCTTTCGTCTTATTAAAGAAGCTGCATAGAAAAGTAAACTCTTTTCGGCAATAAATAAGAACAAGCTGACTATAAAAAAAATGATAAATATAGTGCGTGGTATATCCTTTGACCCGAATAAAAAAAGAACCGAAATGCTTATCAGTGAGCCGATAAAGCAAACTTTCATTACAATCGAGTATTCTCTTAACAGCGAAGTGAACCGCTGGTAACTGTACGCTTTTTGCTGATCAAACAATATTTCATAAACCATGCTGAGAACAATAACGATTAAAATATAAGAAGTTCGTATTTCAACTTGCGGTGGGAAAAGCGAAGGCTCCATCCTATGCAGCAGTGCTGAAATAAAATAGGCAAGCACAAAGCTGATAAATGCAGTTCCAAAATCAGCAAGCTGCGCAATACGTCTATGATATCCCGATCGCCAAATCATTTTTTATTGGTTAATCTTAATTAAGCAATTCTTTTCAGCGGGGTTATTTTCTTGAGATCGGAGTATAACTTATCGCGCTGATTTCTCAAATCTATATCATTCTGTAAGTTCAGCCAAAAATGCTCTGAATTTCCAAAGAATCGAGCTAACCTTAATGCAGTATCAACAGTTATTTTCCTGTTACTATTTAGTATAGCTAAAATTGTAGTTGTTGAGACATTAATCTCTTTTGCCAAACGGTAAGCAGTTATTCCTAACGGATCAAGAAATTCTTCACGTAATATTTCTCCAACTCCCGGTGTTGGTAATTTATGCGATCCAGTTCCCGCAGCACGGTTAGCCTTTACCGAATTCACTTTGTTTAACATTTTATTTTTCCTTTCTTTAGTGATAATCTTCTATACCTGCATCATAAACATTTCCATTTTCAAATCTAAAACATATTCTCCACCGATCATTAATTCTTATTGAACATTCACTTTTTCTATCCCCTTTCAAATGTTCAAAGTGATTTGAATATGGAACGATTAAATCACTTTCGCTTTCTACGCTGTTTAACAAAATTAACTTTTTTAATGCACGGTATTGTCGTTATAAATTATTAGAAGTTTTGTAAACGATATAAAATGTTACTAATGAAATGAAACCGTTCTCTTGGGTAAAATTGGAATTCCCAATTACTCGTCGCTGTGTGCTAAGATTGTTTTGATTTATTATTTTACTTTAGATCGTTTCGTTCTTTTACTGATTGTTTTGGCGGCAGGTTTACCAATTTCATAAAGACTATAGGGTGCAATATCAGCGCCATTCGGCCAAATAATAGTCTTTAGTATTTCATCTACTCTGAATTGCATAAAAATATTTTTATCTTTTAATGGTTCAAACATTTCTCCATACAATTCATCTTTAAGGTCAACTATTTTTTCTTCACCATTACTAAACAAACAATATATTTTATACTCGCCTAAATATTTCGCGCTTTTTATTTTTAATAAATAATCCATATCATATACTCCTATTCTAAGGGACTGATTTTCTTAATAGGCTTATTTTGCTGAATTCTTTTCCAATTTTCAATTAATTCCTCCTTATGT
>JAMCWE010000075.1 GCA_023475265.1 Bacteroidota bacterium | reverse complement strand
CCTTTGAGTTTCAACCTTGCGATCGTACTCCCCAGGTGGAATACTTAATGCGTTAGCTGCGGCACTGAATCTTGCGATCCAACACCTAGTATTCATCGTTTACAGCGTGGACTACCAGGGTATCTAATCCTGTTTGCTACCCACGCTTTCGCGCCTGAGCGTCAGTAACGGACCAAGAGACCGCCTTCGCAACTGGTGTTCTTCCAGATATCTACGTATTTCACCACTACACCTGGAATTCCGTCTCTCTCTTCCGTACTCAAGATTTGAAGTATCAATGGCAGTTCTGTAGTTAAGCCACAGGATTTCACCATCGACTATCAAACCCGCCTGCGCGCCCTTTACACCCAGTAAATCCGGACAACGCTTGCCCCCTACGTATTACCGCGGCTGCTGGCACGTAGTTAGCCGGGGCTTTCTCTGAGGGTACAGTCAAATTCCGATGCGATCGGAACTATTCGTCCCCTTCAACTTAGCGTCTAACGCCAAGATTACACAAAATTAAAACTCTAACAGGAGTTTACAACCTTACGGCATTCATCCTCCACGCGGCGTTGCTGGGTCACCCTTGCGGGCATTGCCCAATATTCCTCACTGCTGCCTCCCGTAGGAGTCTGGACCGTGTCTCAGTTCCAGTGTGGCTGATCATCCTCTCAGACCAGCTACTGATCGTTGCCTTGGTGAGCCGTTACCTCACCAACTAGCTAATCAGACGCAAGCTCATCTATAGGCGTTACAAGAACTTTAACAACATCATCATGCGATGCCGCTGCATCATCCGGTATTAGTCCCGCTTTCGCGGAATTATTCCAAACCTAAAGGTAGATTGCTTACGTGTTACTCACCCGTGCGCCACTTTACTAAAGATATTGCTACCTCTTTCTCGTAGACTTGCATGTGTTAAGCACGCCGCCAGCGTTCGTCCTGAGCCAGGATCAAACTCTCCGTAGTAGAGTTTTAATTTTGTGTAATCTTGGCGTTAGACGCTAAGTTGAAACCATTTAACTGACTGGTTAAATGCACTCACTCTTTCAAAGAACTACAATAAAAACCCTCAGTAATTGAGGGCTTCAAATTTAATCTCTATATGATTTAATGTCAAGAGATTGGGTCAGAATTTCAAAATAAAATTCAATTATTTATTAAAATTTTAATGTTTAATAAAAATCAAATTTAGCCTTTCAAATATATTGTATATTTACAAATTGTCAAGTTTTTCTAAATAAAATTTAAAAATATTATTTAGAATTTTTTCTATGATATTAAATAAAACAAGAAATTCATCTGATTTTTTAATTTACTTTAATGATGATGGTTAACATCAATTAGTTCAAATATTAATTTGGACTAAGCAGTACGTTAGTTAAAGGGAAAGCATTTAATTTAATAAGAAATTTGCATTTGTAGAATTGAACCGGTTATTATTAATAATTTATATTAAACACTTATTAAAAACGAATGAAGATAATTCCTAAATTCATTCTTTGCATTGTAATAATAAATATTCAAACAAAAGAAGACTATAAGGCTTTCTATTTAAATTATTCAATAATTAATTATTTCTTAAACTGTAGTAATAATAAGATAATTGTTGCAGTACTTCCAATAATTCCAAGATAAGTACCGAGTTTACTAACATAATAATCAAAAGAATGATTGGGATTCTTAGGGACATAGATGAAATCACCAGGTTCAATTTTGGCATTTTTATCATTAATTGCGAACCATTGTCTTGTAGTTCCTTTTATTAATGATATTTCTCCATCATCAGCTAATTCGCCCAAACCACCAGCAAGTTTAATATAATACGAATAATTTTTACCTTCTACATACTGAATATCTCCGGGGCTAACTACTTGGCCATAGACATATATAGTGTTTAATTTTGATGGGATAATAATATAATCACCATCTTTTAATTTTAAATTTGCAACTGAAGAATTTTCATTAAGTACACTATCGAAATTTATTGATGATTCATTCAACATTTGTCTCACCATCTCATCGATTGCAAAAAAACTAGTATCTTGTTCCGTTAGTGTAGTTGTTCTTAGCATTCTATCCTTTTCATATTCAAACATTATTGGATTGGGATATTCAGTTAAATAATCATTTTGCTGCTGTACATTTAATCCGAATTGATTTTGCAAAATAATTTCTAAATTTGTACCTCTTATTAATTTAGCTCTTCGCAATGAGGCTTGATTTGTAAAGCCGCCTGCATCTTCAATAACTTCTCTTAAAGTTGTAGTGTTTTTTGTAATTGGAATTTTACCTGGACGTTCTACTTCGCCGATAATGTTTACAGTAAACTCTTTTCTTTGTGTTTCCTCAGCAAGTACTATTATGCGATCGCCTCTTTGCAGAGAAAAATCGCTAGTTACATCCACAATAATTTTATCCATTTTTTCGCCATCATAACTTAATCGATATATTTCCGCCTTTGTAACATTTTCATAAGCTTTATTTATCCCTTGCGCTAACTGAATTGCATCTGATAATTTATCACCATCAACGAAAGGAAATTTATCCGGATTGTTTACCGCACCTGAAATAGAAAAGAAATCTCGATCCATATCGATTGGAGGAAAAATGAGAACGTCATCATTTTTTAAATAAGGATTATTTGTGAAATCTCCCGTTAATCTATATTTCAAAAGATCTAAGCGAAGGACTTCACCTGTAGATCTTTTTAATGTGATATTTCTTAGCGAAAAGTTTTTCAATTTTTTATCAATTAAAGTTAAAAGCTTTGGGTCAGTTATATTTCTAAGAGCATTGGATCGGGCCTCATTATACATCCTCGTAACAAATGCATCAACTCTTTCGTTCAAATATGCCGGGAAAGTTCCGGTAAGCAAAAAATCGCCGCCGATTGTAACACTTATTGTAGCGGCTCTTAAAGAGGAGGCACTGAAACTGTTCGAAGTTTTTTCTTCATCTTGAGCTTTGATTATGGAAACAGATAAAATAAACAGACAAACAAAAAAGAATTTTTTCATTTAGAAAATCCTAAAAAAAATTTAATAAAAAATTATAACTTATATTGAGTCTCATAATATTTCTGATATTCACCGGTAATGATTCTCTGCCACCAGCTTTTATTTTGGACGTACCATTCTATTGTTTTTTCGATCGCTTCTTCGAATGAAAATTTAGGTTTCCAGCCAAGTTCATTTTTGATTTTTGTTGAATCAATCGCATAACGTCTATCATGTCCAGGCCTGTCTTTAACATACTGAATTGAATCTTCTGTTTTATTTAAATATTTCAAAATTAGTTTTACAATATCAATATTCTGCATTTCATTGCTGGCGCCGATATTATAGACTTCACCAATTTTACCTTTTTCTAAAACAAGATTGATAGCTTCATTATGATCAATTACATAAATCCAATCTCTAACATTTAATCCATCACCATAAACCGGAAGCTTTTTATCGTTAAGCGAATTTATAATCATTAAAGGGATAAGTTTTTCAGGAAATTGAAATGGGCCGTAATTATTTGAACATCTTGTAATGACAACCGGCATTCCAAATGTATGGTTGAAAGCCAAAACCATCATGTCTGCCGCAGCTTTGCTTGAAGCATAAGGACTGTTTGGTGAAATAGGTGTTGTTTCGGTAAAGTAACCTTCATTACCAAGACTTCCATAAACTTCATCTGTAGAAACCTGTAAAAATTTTTCCACTTCAAATTTACGAGCAGTTTCTAAAAGAACATTTGTACCGATTACATTTGTTCGATAAAATATCTCAGAGCCCAAAATACTGCGATCGACATGAGATTCGGCTGCAAAGTTTATTACATATTTTATTTTGAATTTTTCGAAAATAAAATTTACTAAATCAGAGTTAGTAATATCGCCTTTAATGAAATGATAATTTTTATTTGCCTGAGAGGTTATTAAATTTTCCAAATTGCCAGCATACGTCAGCTTATCCAAATTTACTATGAAATAATCATCTCTTTCCTTCAAAATATAATTTATATAATTACTTCCAATAAATCCTGCGCCTCCAGTTACTAAAATACTTTTCATTTATCTCCTAAAAAGAAAATAGGCCGACATAAATTCCAGTCTGAATAAAAAAGCTGTTTCCTCTTATTCCCCACGGAACGTTTAATAATTTATTGTCATTATCATAAGTCCAACTATCACCAAACGTAAGCTGATAACCCGTTCCAACATGAATACAAATTAAATGGTATGCCGGAAAATCAAAGCTTAGTGTTGGATTAAAAATCCAAAAACTATTTTTTATTGAAGAACTAAAAATTGAGCTAGTTGAATTTTCCGCTTGCTGCCAAAAATATTGCCAATCATAATTTCCAATATTTTTATAGAGCTGAACAGTTAAACTTCCTCTGCCAATAGTTGCACCGAGCGATACCCCAAAATTTTTTATAAACGGTAGTGTATATTCAATTGTTAAACCGCCGCCGCTTAAAGAATATATAGCTTCCTTCATTTCATTTACATAAGTCGGAGTTGGGCCGCCTGATTCAGAAATGTTGATTAAAGTTGTGGACGAAGTTGAATGCGAACCGCTAAATCCAATACCGCCAATTCTTAAATTTGGAATTACTCCAAGATAAATAAAACCGCTTCCGCCGGATGTATAAAAACCACTGCTTGGTAAATTTGGAACACCAAAATTTTTTAGCTGAGCATTTATTCCGTTAACATTTGGAACAATCCACCCGCCAACATAACCGCCGCCGCCGCCGAATGGCGCATCGTAAAACGACGATTCCTGTGGAAAAATTATTTGTGTCGCTGCGATAAATATAAAAAGAAGCGCCAGAATTTTGTTCATAAATTAGAATATTAATTAAATAAATTTACCAAAGGCATTCTAAAAAACAAAGAAACGTTAGCTTGTAAAATTATAGAAAATATTAATTCAAATTAGAATCAAAAATAGTTCTGTTTAAGTCAATATTATTGGTATTGAAAGAACTATTGCTTGATATATTCAACATCCATATTGTAGTTCCATTTATCGAAATAAAGATTACCACCGCGCCATTCAACTTCGCCTCTTTGGAAATCATTTGTTTCACTTCGCGGATAAATTTTTGATGGAAACAGCGGCTGCCCATAATCATTATTTACTACAAATCTGTAAGAATCCATTCCGCCGATATAATAATATTTTACTTTAGGATCTTGCGAATCTTGAATTCCAAAATTTTGATCAAGCGGAACCCAACCATAACCATTAAGATATATTTCGCCCCAGTCGTGAAGATTCACTCCGCCGGGATGCATCATCCAGCCGCTTTGCCATTTACAGGGAATGTCGTTGTATCTTGCAAGTGTCATAAAAGTTAAAGTCATTATCCCGCAATCTCCGTGCATATTATTTAGACAATAAGTTGAAATATCATTTATCGTAGAATATTCTCTTGCGCTCGCCCAAGGAATGTGGTTGTTAATCCATGTATAAATCTTTTTTACTTTTTCGTAAGGATTGGTTTCATCACCAACAATTTCTTTCGATAATTTTTTAATTTGATCAGTGAAAATTATATGCGGCGGACGTTCAGCAGTATATTCTTTATAGACTTCAGAAGTTGTATCATATGGTTTTACTTTATTCGGATCAACGTTATGAAATTCTGAATAAGCCGTGTATTCAAGCTGCATTTGAAAAACTGTGGGTTTTCCTTTCTCAGCAATTTTTTCCATGTACAATGTTCTTTGAGGATGAGAATCGTCTGCGATAATATATTCTTTAGAGTTGACAGAAAGAAGTTTAATATCTTTTTGGCGCTGTACATCTCCGCGTGGATATGGAAGCCAGCAGCGTATAACTTCACCGGCAGGAACAGCATTTGAATCAACTGTTAATGTATAAGTAATTTTCATCTTCACTGGATTTACAAAAACTTTACCGGTTTCTACACTTTCTTTCACAGATTCCGGCAGATGAGTTTTTAGAAACACTCTCCATGCGTCTGGTTTTTCTCCATCAATTTTTTCTTTAACTTTTTTAGCCTCAGCGTTTATTCTAAAAAGATTTGGAACGGCGTTGTGAAAAAACATTTTCTCGCCGTCGATTTTTTTCATTTCGAGTGATCTATCTTTTTCCCATACCGAAATCATCTTTTCATTTAAGTTAGGATAATAATTTTTTAAAGCTTTTTTTACATAATCTTCATTTCGATCAAAGTCCAATCTAATCCGATGTATAACATCAATTTGAAAATTAAGATTATATTTTTCTGTTTCAGTTAATTTCTTATCAGACAAAATATTATTAATCATTTTTTCAGCTTTGGTAAAATTACCTTCAGCAATCTGTTTATTAATTTCGGAATATTTTGTTTGTGCTTTCAATGCGGCTCCTATCGTCACTGCCAGAATGAAGATAAATATTTTTTTCATAGTTAATGATAGTTATTTTTGTTGTTAAGTTGCTGCAAATATACAAATTTGGTTGTATAATTTTCAGATAAAGAAAAAAGAATCTTTAACTTTATTTTTTACTTTTATATTATGAATATTCAAGAATTAGAAAAACTTTCACGAAAAAAAACTAAGCTTGTAATCGGGCTTATGTCCGGAACTTCACTTGATGGAGTTGATGTTGTGTTAGTTAAAATTGAAAACAGCGGTACAAGAACAAGAATAAATCAGATTGGATTTATTACTTATCCGTTTCCGTTAGGAGTTAAAAAAAGAGTTTTAGATAATTCGTCCGTGAATAGCGGAAACGTTACAGACATTTGCAAATTAAATTTTCTAATTCCATTAATTTATGTTGATGCTATTAAATCACTTTGCAAAAAAGCTAAAGTCCCTCTTAATAAAATTGATTTGATTGGATCGCACGGACAAACAATTCATCATCTTCCAGCTAAAGAAATATTTTATGGATACAAGTTTGGATCAACACTGCAAATAGCTGATCCGATGGTTATTGCAAAATTAACAGGCATTCCTACGATCGGTGATTTCCGCACCGGCGATGTTGCACTCGGCGGCGAAGGCGCTCCGCTAGTTCCTTATTTTGATTATTTACTTTTTCATTCCAAAAATAAAAATAGAGCGCTACTTAATATTGGAGGTATTTCAAACATAACTGTGCTTAATAAAAATTTTGACGCTACAAAAGTTTTAGCTTTCGATACCGGTCCAGGAAATATGATGATTGATATTGCTGCCAAGAAATTTTTCAACAAGGAATATGATAAAAACGGTTTGCTCGCTTCATCCGGTAAAATTGATGAAAAATTATTTTACGCATTAATTAAAAAAGATAATTTCGTTGAAAAGAAAATTCCAAAATCTACCGGCAGAGAGTATTATGGGAAAGAATTTCTTTCCCCATTATTTAAAAGATTTAAGAAAGTGCCAAAAGTAAATTGGATAACTACAATTGCGACTTTTACTGCATACGGAGTTTTCCGCAACTATGAAAAATTTGTGAAGGGTGAAACTGAAATTGAAGAACTTTTTGTAAGCGGCGGCGGATATCACAATAAATTTTTAATGAAGTCTCTCCAAAAATATTTTGGGAAGAATGTTGAAGTTAAGAATGTTGAAAGCTTAGGAATTTCTTCTGACGCAAAAGAAGCAATTTGCTTTGCAGTATTAGCGAATGAAACTCTTTCAGGAAACCCATCTAACATTCCGAGAGTTACAGGAGCTTCGAAAGCAACTATCCTTGGAAAGATTTGTTTGCCATAAAAATTGCTAAAGAGTTTGATAAAGAAAATAACTAATTGTTAAACTGCTTAATTGTCGAATTATTGAAAAAATAAGCCCATTACTTTTAAAAAGTTAGAAGGGTATGTCGTCATCATCAGAATCAGATGAACTTAGATTAGTTGAAATATCATTATTATTTTGATTCATTTCAAAATCTTTAAACTTCTTATCTTCTTCAACTTGACATTTTTGTAAAATCTGTAACGAAACAGGACTTGCAGAGACATATCTTTTTACAGAATCAATGAGAAACATTTTGCCGACTTCTTGATCTTCCGGCCAACATAGCTGACCACCGGATATACACCATGGACGCTGAAAACAATCTGGGCAATATCCGGTGCAACCGTCATTGACCCAGCCTCCATCTATAAAAAATTCATTTTCTTCTTCCAATGTTTCAAGTAAATAATGATAAACAAGTCGTGCAGGTATTCCGTCATTTAATTCAATTGAGTTTCCTGCCACTTCCAAAGCTTCCAACAGTTTTTGAAGTTCTATAAGAATTTCTTCATCGTTAAGTTCTTCAGTTTTCTTTAATACAAATTTTTGTGGTAGTTGATCTTTTAGCTTTGTCCGTATGGGCAAGCCATTCATCCACCTTTCAAATATATACCAATCATTTTCAGGAGAGATGCATGGATCGACTGGTGGGAATTCATATCCTTCGGCTTCCATCTTTTTACGATCATGACATTCGGAATATTTTTGCACCCAGTCTAAAAGATGCTTTAACAAATTATTCTCGCGCTCTAAATCATCAGGAGTAGAATAAAAGATCTGAGAAAGATCAAGATTTCGGATTTCGAATTCTTTTTTGAGAAATTTGTTTTCTAAAAGTTCCTCGATGTTTTTAGACATTTCTTTTCTTCCAATACTTTGAAAGATTATTTCTGTAATACTTTTTTAAGTATGGAAATAAATTTAAATCATTTTAATAACAAAAGTTTCCTCGTCTCCACAAAATCTCCTGCCCGCATTCTATAAAAATAAACTCCGCTTGCCAATTGCTTGCTGACCGCTGATAGCTGAACGCTATAACTCCCCGCTTTCTTTTCTTCATTCACTAAAGTTGCAACTTCATTCCCCAAAACATCGTAAACTTTTATTGTAACAAAACTGGTTTGGGGAAGTAAGTAGTTTATTGTTGTTGTTGGGTTGAAGGGATTGGGATAGTTTTGAGAAAGTGAAAACTTAGCAGGTAAGTTATTCTTCATTTCTTCCAGTCCTGTAATCATTTCTGATAAAGGACGACGCCACACACCACCGCCGAAAGTTCCAGCAAAAAAGATACTTGTCATTAACCGTAAGCGCCATAATTGAAGTAAATTTTTTCAATTCCGTACCTACTAAAGACCAATTTATGCCGTTATTAGTAGATAGAAAGACACCATCTAAAGTCCCTGCAAAAAGATTATTACCAATTGCCATTATAGTATTGACATTAGTGTTTGTTAAACCGCTGTCTACTTCCTTCCAGATTATGCCTTCATCAGTAGATAGGAATACACCATTCGAAGTCCCTATAAAAAGATTATTTCCAATGGCAGTAAACGTATTAACAACATCGAATGACAAGCCGCTTGATATTTGAGTCCAATTTGCACCATTATTTATCGATTGAAACATGCCTTTATTAAAAGTGCTTGCGAAAAGTTTAGTTCTATTTGATTCCATAGAAAGCGCAGCGACAGACCACAGCAAATTATTAGTTAAGCCAATATTAATCTGCGTCCAGCTTGTTCCGTTGTCAGAAGAAAGATAAACACCTGAGCCGTAAATACATGCATAGATATTTGTTTTATTTACAGCAAGACTACAAATATGATAATGAAAATAATCCAATGCAGGACTAACAGATGTCCAACTTGAACCCTCGTCAGCAGATAGATAAATACTACTACTATTAGAACTTGCGAAAATATTGTTTCTCGAACTATTAGGGATTACTGCTAATGACAAAATAAAAGGATTAGTAATTCCCGAATTGGCCTGGATCCAATTAATTCCATTATCAGATGAACGATATATACCAAATGGCGTACCTGCAAACAAATATTTTCCACTTGCAACCAAGCTATTGATAAAACCCACTTCTGGTACCGGTTCAGATTTCGCATCTATCTCATAAGCTAATAAACCAGGATATTTGGGAACTACAAAGTGATTATTATACAATTCACCGTAACCGCCACAACAGACACCTTTCAGTTCCCACTTATATGATTTTCTATCTGCCGAAACATCATATACTTTTGTTACTGCAGCCATACCATAAGCAGTTCTTTCGCCAACACCGGGTGGTATTATATCCGCATCATTGACGGGTTTTACAGCCATTATTAATGATTCAGGAATTATTTTACCAAGACTATCATAAGCTAAACAATTAATACTCAACACCTTAGTCGGTAGGCTATTATTAATTGTATCTGGATCGGTAGCCCACCATTGCTGATTAGTAGGAATCCCCTTTGCACCAAGATATTTGCCAATAAGATCAGCTTGTAAATCCACATCTTTTTCATGTATTGGTGGTAAATTTACCATTATAAATTGCTGAAATACATAATGATTTCTTATTGCGCGCGTAGAGTCTAAATGAAAATCACAAGAGTAAATATATTTCTTTTCTTCTAAAACTTGTTTTCCATTTCTGAATGCTGGGTAAGCTACTAAAGAATCTAAATCATATAGCCTATCGTTAATTACTTCATTACTATCTTCAAATGTCCATGTCCACGTTTGTTCTTGAAAAAAGGCATCTGCCGTTTTTAACTGTATCCCGTAGTCTCCCGATTCTGCGCAAGTTGTTGCTTGATGTGTTTTTAGTTTTGATAATTCTATCCGTTTGAGATTTTCTTTTTTTACACCTGTTTAAATATACACCACCACCTAAATCTACTATCTGTGCAACTATAGGGTTGACTGAGATAATAATGAATATTATCGCCGCGTAAGTAATTTTATTCATACACAAGTTTTTCGGTGTTGTTTTTTATTCACTTAAGCAAAACAAATTTTTTAGTTTGAGAAAAGCTACCAGTTTCAATTCTATAGAAGTAAACTCCGCTTGCTATCCCTCTTGCATTAAATATTGTTTCATAACTGCCTGGTTTCATTTCTTTGTTTATAAGAACAGCTATTTCTCTCCCCAGAATATCATAAACAATAAGTTTAACGAAAGATGTTTTCGGGATTTCAAATCTAATCTTGGTTGAAGGATTAAATGGATTGGGATAATTCTGATACAAGAAAAATTCTTTTGGAATATTATTATCTATTTCCCTTACGCCTGAAATTATATCCTTCCAGGCGTATTTAGAAACGGTACCCCAAATAAAATCTTCGCTTTGGAAATGGATGAACAAAGTATCTACAGTACTTTGATTTGTAATTGAATCAGATATAGCTGAGAAAAAGGCCGAAGGTGAGGTTTGATCTTGCATATTAAGCTTTTGCCAGGCACTTGAACTGCCACCTACATACTTTAACTTATATTCTGCACCAATTAAATTTTTATACCTATAATTAACGCATACAGCATCACTCCATCTTCCATAAGAATCTTTACTCCTTAAAAAGATTTTGTCATTCCTATTAGCATTTATTGAGGACAAGTTGATATTGCCGGAGTAATCAATATTAAACTTATTTGCATTGCCTATTCCGGGATCAGAATTAACAAAATATTCCCCAGCCTGGATTAGGGAACCGCTTGCGTGAATAGGATATTTATTTTTAATTGAGCGCAGCGGTCCCCATTTACCGTTTGAACTTTTAAAACGAATGTAAACTACATTATTTATTGGAACTGAATTAATAGTTACATCCGCCGTTGCAAAACCATAAGTGCTGCTTAATGGGGTTCCATTTCCTTCACCTGGATCCTGGTTGATAAAATACTCTCCCGCAACAATATTCTGGTCGCGCGGCTGATTTTGCGCAAACAGACTTATTGAAGTTAAAAGAAGGATAAAAATTGTTTTCATATATCCTCCGCTAATAATTTGCAACACCGGTTGCCTGTATTTGAATTGAGCCATCCGGCTGTGGAATTATTTTTACTGCTTTTACTACAGGATAGATCGGACAATCCGGCCCGCCGAAATAACCCATATCGCTTGGAGAACCATCCGGATCAAGTAAAGAAGGATTACCTTTATCCCAGCATGGCGAGCCCTGAGATATATGCAAATCAGAAGTAGAGACAAATTGAGGATCTAAATTTATGCAACCTTGATTGCCATTAGTACTTGCATTTGATCCATCACAATACGATAAGTTAAGAATACCTCCATTATACCAGTCACCCCAAAAATCCCCCGGACCGTTCCACTTAGCTATGCAGTTGGTTGCATTTATCTTGCCTGTGTTTGCCGCTTCAATCCCATAAGAGCCATTGTCTGCCAAGACACAGTTTATGACTGATGCAGAACTCCCTGCTGTATTGGTGTAAACTCCGCATAATATGCATCCTCTAATAACACAGTTCGAAATAATTCCATTTGAACCAGAAGTTTGTATACCATCACCAGAGGTTGAAGAAATAGTAAACCATTGAATTTTCCCAGCGCTAATGTTTACTGTAGGATTCAAGGCACTGTTAATAATAGTTGTTTCAAACCCTGATCCTATCACGATAACATTCTTGTTAATCGTGATCTGCTCGGTGTAAGATCCTGGTAATACTTTTATCGTGTCGCCAGCAACTGCATTCGTTAAAGCTGCGCTAATTGATGTGAACTGCCCGGAACCATTAATATCTACCTTAACGACACGGGCAGGTAATGTTGCAGTTGCTACAACAAATAGAACGAAAAGTAACATTGTCTTTTTCATGCTTTCTCCTAATAATTTTAAAACGAAATTCCAATTCTTATTGGTATGTATGAGGATTGTTCAATTAACACATATTTTATTTCAAGCACTAAAGCATTTCTGCTTGAAATCTTATAACTTACTCCCGCCCCGAATGATACTGCTGCATTTACTTCTGCTGAAGCTGAAGATAACCCATTACTTTTTTCATCTATTGTTTCACCCTTAGAATTTATAATTGTTGTTGTTAAATCTGCTTGAGTCCCTCCTACATTAACTCCAAACCCAAAAAGCCCATAAACTCCGAAATTTTCCCAGATATCAAACTTCCCTCCTATAAATCCAACGTCTAGAGTGAAGCCATCATTATTGCCGCTTAATTTATTTACCATCTTTTGATTATAGTGTAAGTTTGAAATAGTTTCATTATCAATTTTTAACGTGAAGAAAGATAACTCTGCCTTAATCCCAAAATTTCCACCAAAGTAATTGAAATAATTTAAAAAGATGTTAAAACCTGTTTTAAGCGAATCTTGGGTCGGTATAGATGCACCTCCACCTAATGAAAAATGAGAATTAATACTCTGTGGAAAAATATTTATGCTGGATACTAAATAGAATAAAACTAAGATTACAATTTTTGCTGAAAGTTTCATGTTTCTTTCTCCTTAAAAAATTAAGTTATTTATTTATTTTTAGTTGTAGCTCTTACCTTTAAACTATTATATACTCCGTATTGAGTGATAACTTCTTTAACCCCAAAGCATATATAATCAATTAATCGTCCGCCCATCAAAAAATCTTCTTTGTTATTGGGCGTTCTCTAGACAATCAACTGAATTATTTGTAAAGAGTATTATTCTGTTACCTTTTATAATAGGACCAAGCGAGGCAACGGAACGGTCGTTTGTTAAGTCTTTTTCCCATTCAATTTGCCCGGTTGCATAATTAATTGAATAAACTTTTCCCCGTACCGTGATAAAGGCAGATGTTTCAGATGTACCATTAGCTATGAATGCGTTGGATGTTGTATCTGCAAATTTATATTCAGTCTGAACATCTTCCTTAGGCGGATTATCAACTTTGAGGAATATAGGTTTCCCATCTTCAAAGTAAATGGCAAAGAGACCTTTTTCATTTACAGCACTATAGTTCAACAGATCAGAATACATTGCACGTGTTGGAATAATGAGAGGTGCATAATCATCGGAGCCAAAAAGCTTGGAGAACAAATTCGAATACCCGGAAAAAGTTGCAGCAATTCTTCCGAATACAGTATTACCAAATGCTTTCCCAACAATTGCGCTGAACATACCCGAACTTGAAATATGTTTGCCGACTATCCTTTTACCTTTTTGAACATCTGCACACATCCAATCTGTAGAGTTGCCCATTCCGAAATCGGTATTTAGTCCATAATAAATTAATTTTGTATCCATTAGATAAAAATTATCTACGCCCGCACCCAACGACCATTTCTCGTCTCCATCCGGTAAATTTACTAACGCAACTACACCGGATTTTCCTGAAAGTGGCGCAACATATAGATTATCTCCATCTATTAAAACCTTATCCACCGAGCTTTTAGTAATCATTCCGCTTGGATCATAAGTCCATAATTCTTTTCCGTTTGATGATGAATATGCGCTTAATTTATTTTTTGGTACACCGCCTTTTGAAACATCAAAATCATTTTTAATAAAGGCGTATTTGTTATCGGTATAGGTTAATTCTGATTCTTCATCACTGAGAGATGTTTTCCACATTTCTTTACCATCAGCTAAGGAATGTGCAATTAATTCGGCTTCATCAAGTTCTATCTTGAAATATTTTTCTTTTACTTTCCATTTATCCGGTGGTCCGCTTATGCGA
Organism: Bacteroidota bacterium; assembly: GCA_023475265.1. GTDB lineage: Bacteria > Bacteroidota > Ignavibacteria > Ignavibacteriales > Ignavibacteriaceae > FEN-1297. Next base: position 5,178 of record JAMCWE010000075.1, on the reverse strand, counting down.
ATAACTGAATTATCAGTGATAAACGGAGTTGGCTTATAAAAACGTTCTTTGGATTCGATTGACCATATTTCTTTTCCATTCAATAGATCAACTAAAGTTAATTTGCTGATTCCAATCTCTGTCGAATCATTATAATCATAAGCTGTAAATGCTGCATACTTATCACTAAAGGTTGCAACGCTTTTTAATAGCGGAAAAGTAGGGTAAGAATAGTTCCAAATAATTTTGCCATCATTCAGTGAAATTGCTGCTATACCGTTTACGGTATTCACATAACAGATATCGCCAGCAATATGTTGATTAACTATAATATCATTTATTTTGTACTCCCAGTTTATTTTCAAAGGAGCTTTGAGTTTTACCAGGTGGGTTTGATATATATTTTGTGAATATATAACGGCTGCATTTAATAGCAGCAAGAAACATAGCACAAAAAAATTTTTCATATGAATTCCTTTTTTATTAATTAAGTTTTTATGATGGATAACAAAATGACCTCATTTACATTTATGTATCCCAAATTTTTCATTTCCATCCCCCTTCATGATAAAGCAATTGAATTTCTCCCTCAGTTCTACAAAATTCTTTCAACAGAAGCCCCCAGTCTCCAGCTGAAATATTTTCCAATTAAATCGGGATGTCTTCGGCAAATTTTTAATTTTAAATTTTGCATTGTTTACTGCACCCCGCTAACCGCTTCGCTCCACGGACCCTCGCCCGCGGTATTTACAGCACGCACTTTGTAAAAATATCTTACGCCTTTTGCTACGTCGTCGTCTACAAATGAGGTCTTGCTTGTGTACTTAAAAAATTTCATCTCCGGGATTGTATTAGTATCGGAAGGATTAGCACCCTGCCCTTTTTCCCATTCATAATTTTTTGCAGCTGCATCTACCTGAGTATAAACTATAAATCCCATGCCATCAGTATCATCTTCCAAAGAAATAGCTAATTGTTTTTCCGGGCGCGGCTTAGTTTCCGGGGCTTTAGGCAGCTTAAGTCCGTAATCAATTAGCTGCTCTGGCTTATCTGCATGAAAGCCGTATGTAATTTTAATTATTTTATCTGCGATTGCCTGCTTTTCACTTTCCAGCAGCCTCGCTTCTTTTTTCTTTTTAGATAATGAAGTTTCAAGCGTATCAATTTCATCGTTTGTCCCCTTGAGCGAATCGATAATTGATTGAATGAATTCCGGTGTGTATAGTTGGTCTTTCCAAAGAGTGGTATAAGTAATGATGCCCTTTTTTAACCCTTCAAACAAGTTGGTGAGATCCAATAAGTATTTCACAATTTACTCCGTAAGTGTTTAGAAAATAGTTTTGATATACTATTTATATTATACTCCACACTTTTACTTAAAAGTCCGTTTTGTGAAATTTTTTTTTAAATCCGCCCTCTATTTACAGAAAAAGCGGATTACACTGACCCGCCTTGTCGGACAGGCAGGTTAGGCGGATTAGCACGGATAGATCAATCAGCGAAAATCTGCGCAATCCGTACAATCTGTGTTCTATTGCGTTTCTTTTTTGCTTCAAATCTTAAAACATCACTAAACTTTTTATTTAGTTAAATGTTGGCTAGCCTTCGCAAGCAAATAGTACTTATTCATTACAGGATGGTTTACAAACTTATCTCCATCCCAAAATAAAATTTGTTTGCGGAGTGAGTCTTCGTAAGCTTTCCAATTTTTAATTGGTTTAATCTTTCCTTCATCAATTAGTTTTTTATAAAACCTATCGAACTCGGTTGAAGTTTGGAGGTGCAAAAAGTTGAATTGAAAATCGAAATTGAATATTGTTCTGTATGAAGAATGTTCTTTAACATTTCCAAAAGTTTCAGTAAGAAATACTCTAATTTTGTCCTTAAATTTTTGTACTGCATCAATATAACTTGCCTGTTGATCTGAGAATGTATTCAAAAATATTTTTGGAAAAAGTATGTAATACTTCATTAATCCTCTTCCGAATTCGCGCGGAAATCTGTAACCGGGGGATTTGCCCTGTACGAATCCCAGGTCGAATACAATTAGACATCCTCTATGATTGAAATCATTATTATGCCCTGCAATAATTAGTTCATCTTTACCATCATTATCCAGGTCCATTATTCGATCAAATTCAGAAGTACCGGAATTGTAAAAGGTTGATATCTCTTGACCCTGGTAATTTAATTTTGTTAAAAACCAGGGGAATAAATCGCAGACAATATAATCAACAAGGATTTCTTTGCTTTTTGTTAAAGGGTTATTAACAACAAAAATTTTTCTTAAATTAATATTATCATAGCATATATCTTTGCCGTACAAAGTATCTTTTGGAACAATAATAGTTTTCCATTTTATAGAATTATCTGCATTATAACAAAAAAGTGTTTTACCTAATAACGGAATTTTGTTGTCATTTCGTAAAAGCAGAATTTCGTTCTTCCCATCATTATCTAAATCTGTTATTCTAATTCTTTCAGAAATATTATACGGCGGCAATTCATCCGCAGTTAAAATTACAGACTTCCATACCTGCTTTCCGTATTTATTAAATGCAATATATCTGTCTTGCTTATATTCTGCATAAACCGGATTATGATCCAGTACTGGCATGATTACATTTACAAACAGCACAGCCAGAATAATTATCATTATTACTGTTAACAATGAATTTGCGATTACGTGGTATTGATTGTAATGCACCTTAATCTTTTCTTTCAGCTTCAATTTGCAAATTTCAACGACATCTAGATTTTTAAACAAAGCCAGGTAATGTCTAATCGGAATTAGCTCAAGTTTTCTGTTTGGATATTTAGCATTTAGCTCTTTTAAATACTTTTGTGCGTATATAATATTCTCTTCGGGAATAACGAGCTTTTTATATGCAGAATAAAAAACAGTTTTTAACTTTAATTGCAGTGGTTCAATTTCTAAGGGGACTAAGTACCCTTGATCATCAATAGCGGAGCTAAACACGACATCATCCTTGAACTTATAATAATATTTATACATTTGCTTTATAAGAATGGAATTGTAAATAAGCGCCGCCATTCCAAGCTCCATAGAAATACCATCGTACAAATAATCTTTTTTTTCGAATGAAAAAGTAAACTTGTACGATTTATTTTGCATGCTCAATTTTTCCGCATCATCTTTTGCAAGCTTCATTATGGTTTTTAATATTACCGGCAAATCATTCTTTTTATCATCGTAATTATTTTCAAAAGATATGGAGTCTTGCATTTCAGGCATTTTATTTTTTTGAATTTCAATCGAAAGCTTTTCGATAATGCCTGAATTAAGCTTTGCATTTTGATCACCCTCAATAAGCACCTGGTTTATAGAAAAAGAATAAGCATCGCTAAGTTCATTTTTTTTAGTGCTTTTATCATTTAAAATATTTTGAAGCCTTATTTTTGCATTCTCGATCCTCTCAAACAATTTTTCATTTTCAGATTTGCTAACCGAAGGAGAAAATGAAATTATCTTTTCAACTATTGCTGCCAGCTTATCAAGCTCTTCCGGCGTGGAATATTCGAACTGATCATTTATAATAAGAGAAAAGATGTCGTCTTTAAATTGGAGGTAATAAGAGATGTATTTTGATTGGTCTTCTTTGTCCTGGAAAAGAGAAAAGAAACGGAAGATCGATAATATCTTTAAATGATGGCTTACCGGCTTCTGAAGCTGCTGTCTTAGCCACTGAGAAACTAATTCGACCTCAAATAATGCCATGTATTTATTTTTTTAATTGGACACTGGAATTATATTTCCGTTATTACAATTCTAAAGCTTTTTAATTCAGGGCAATTAATCGAAAATTTATTTTCATCCATATTGACGGAAGTAAAATTTGATTCATTTCCCGGTTCAAAAATAAAAAGCTTAAATGATTCGTTAGAAATATTTTTGTCAATCTGCAAACTCCCATTAAGTATCTTTTCGTTTAAGTCAAGCTCAAGTTTAAAATCATTTTTTTTATTATGAAATGAGAATGATTTTTTTTGAAGCTGAATTAAGTCATTTCCAACAATATCGAATTTAGCCAGAGGAAGCCGGATTATAATTTGTTCCGGAAAATCTATAAATCCCGACTTTATTTTTATCATCCCCTTTTCATCTGCCAAAAATTCTTTTTTTATTCCGGTTAAATATAATATTGCATTTGATACATCACCTTTATCATCTTCCGGAATAATGAACAAATTATATGATTGGTCTTTGGAATTATAAAAAAGCCTGGTAATCAGATAATTGTCGCCGGTAAAAAATGTTTTAATATAAGTTAGGTCTGTTGATTCAGCAACGGATTGCATTGCTGCAAGCTTAATAGATTTAATGCGGAAAGTTTCCAATTGCGGGGCGTTAAGGAAAAATGTGTTTTGCCTGTTCGAAGAAATCTGGTTGTAGTTTGAATAGAATTCTTCGATTTCGTGAAGCTCTTTTTGAAAACTTTCATCTTTGCCGGCAATCTCTTCAATTCTATTAAGAATATCTTTATCGAGAAGAGTTTTATTCAGAATATAAAGATGAAGTTCTTCTTCGGTTATGTCTTTCATAAACTTTTGTCCTTTAGTCCAGGGTTATTGAATCATGAAAGTCTTCATTATTAATATACTCCACATTTTTTCTAAGGAAATCATTTTGTTTTATTTGGTAAAATTCCTTCAATATTTCCAATAGAGATTTTTCACGGATGGCTTTACAATATTCTTCCTGGTTTTGCAGCATCTCAAATATCTTTGGCAGTACAGTTGCAAGGTTATTGTTTTTAAATTCAGTTAAAAGAATCTTTGAAAGAAGTTCTTCGCAATTTACTTGTGGAAGGTTAAAACTGCTTTCCATCAGATGATTAAATGAAATATATTTAATTCCATCTTTGAATAAAACGGTATATTGATCGCTTTTGCGTTTAAGAAAGGTGTAAAGCGCTTTCTTAATTTTAAAATAATGATCACCCAGCTTTTCTCTTATTTCTGAAATCTGCTGGCTTGTTTTAGATTTTACAAGAGTTGCAAAATGAACGGTTAATATATCGGGATGAACCTGCTCAATACCATCCGGGAATTTTTTATTGAAATAATTTATAATGTGAATAAATTTTTCATCCCTTCTTTCCAATAAATCGGCAATACAGTCAAAAGCTAATTCTTCTTGTTGCAAACCTCTTTTATATTCCCATCATCTTCGCAAAC
>JAMCWE010000252.1:1147-4045 GCA_023475265.1 Bacteroidota bacterium | reverse complement strand
TGGTGACTCAAAGAAAGCGAAGGAGAAGTTGGGATGGGAGGCGAAGGTTAGGTTTGAGGAGTTGGTGAAGGTTATGGTGAAAGGGGATGTTGAGAAAACGTTGAGGAAAGGATATTAGTTGAGTTGTGGAATCGTTTAATTGTGGAAGCAATAAAGTGTGGAATGGTTGAATTGTTTAACTGTTGAATCGTGTAATTGTAAAGTGAATAAGAATCAAATGGATCAAAAAATATTACTTTAATACATGAAGAAAGTTTTTGAAAAAGTCTTAAGCGGCACCAGTGATTCTAATATTAAATTTTCTGACTTAAAAAAACTTATTCAATTGCTTGGTTTTAAGGAGAGAATTAAAGGTGATCATTTTATTTATTCGAAAGCCGGTATCATCGAGATTATTAATGTACAACCTCAAAAGGATGGTAAAGCTAAACCATACCAAGTGAAACAAGTTAGGAATCTGATTTTAAAATATAAATTAATGTTGGAGCGAAGCAATGGCTAAATATGAGGTGCTAATATATTGGAGTGAAGAAGATAAAGCGTACTTAGCTGAAGTTCCTGAACTGCCCGGATGCATGGCGGATGGAGCAACATACCTTGATGCATTACAAAATGTTCAAATAATAATACAAGAGTGGATTGAAACTGCAAAAAATAACGGCAGAAAGATACCAAAGCCTAAAGGTAGAAAATTAAATTATGCTTAATGCCACGCCTTTGGCGGAGTGTAATTGTTGAAGCGTTGAGTTGTTGAATCGTTTAATTGTGTAACTGTTTAGATGGAATATCAATTTTCGTTTGAGAAATTAAAAGTATGGAAAAATTCGCGAGATCTGGCGGGAATTGTCTATCGGGTCACAAGCAGCTTCCCAAAAGAAGAACAATTTTGTTTAACAAATCAATTGCGAAGAGCCGTAATATCTATCAGTTCGAATCTTGCGGAAGGAACATCCAGGCTTTCTAAAAAGGATCAAGCACATTTTACTAATTTATCATACGGCAGTTTAATGGAAGTACTGAATCAGTTATACATTGCAAATGATTTAGGATATTTAATTAATGATAAGTTCCGTGAATTAAAGATAAAGGTTATGGAAATTTCTAATCAACTCAATGCTCTTAGAAATTCTCAATTAAACAAATAATCAATTCAGCAGTTCAACAATAACTATGATTGATAAGACTAAAAAACTCTATATCGCTGGGCATCAGGGCATGGTTGGATCCGCGTTGATGAGGAAGTTTCAAGCCAAAGGGTTTACGAATATAGTTACGAGAACGTTTGAGGAATTGGATCTGAGAAGACAGAAAGATGTGGAAGAATTTTTTGAAAAAGGAAAACCTAGTTATGTTATTATTGCAGCAGCAAAGGTGGGCGGGATTCTAGCTAACAATACTTACCGCGCTGAATTTATTTACGATAACTTAGTAATAGAAACGAACTTGATTCATTCTGCTTATTGTGCCGGTGTAGAGAAATTAATTTTTCTTGGGAGCTCATGTATCTATCCTAAAAATGCACCTCAGCCGTTGAAAGAAGAGTATTTGCTCTCCGGTTATTTAGAAGATACTAACGAACCATATGCGGTTGCAAAGATTGCCGGGATTAAAATGTGTGAGAATTACTACAAACAATACGGATGTAATTTTTATTCTGTAATGCCAACTAACTTGTATGGAGCGAATGATAATTATGATTTGAATACTTCGCATGTATTGCCGGCGTTGATTAGGAAGTTTCATGAGGCGAAGGTTGGGGGTAACAAAGAAACAAAGGGACAAAGTGACAAAGTAGTGGTGTGGGGGACGGGGAAGCCGAGAAGGGAATTTATGTATGTGGATGATTTGGCTGATGCGGTTTATTATCTTATTAATAGTATTGATGCAAAGGATTTATATGCAAAAGAAATTTCCCTTATTAATGTTGGGACGGGTGAAGATTTAACAATAGCAGAATTAGCAGCATTAGTAGGGAAGGTTGTTGGTTTTGATGGGGAGATAATTTATGATTCCACCCAGCCGGATGGAACGCCCAGAAAATTACTTAATGTATCTAGAATTCATGAATTGGGCTGGAGCCATAAGACCAGTCTTGAGGTAGTGGATTAGAATTGCATATGATTGGTTTTTAAAGGGAATTTAACTGTGGAGAAACCGTAGAAGTACAAAGTAGTAAGTATGAAGTACGAATTGCGGAGTAAATAGTAGGGAGTATTTAGATACAATGTTTTGTGTAGAGTTTATCTTTGTAGTATACAACAAACCAAAAAAAATCTAAACAGAAAATAGTAATTAACCGATGTCAATAGAAGAAAAATACAACACCCTCAAAAAAATATTCTGGGATTATAATATTGATCTACTCCCTCTGAATAAAATTGTGAATATGCAGTTTAATGTTATTGATAAATATGAATTTGATCTGATAATTAACCGTATGCTCGAAAGATTGGGTTGGTTTGACCTTCTGGATATTTTGGGAGTTGATTTATTAAAGAAGATATTAATTTCCGGTTCAATAAATAGATTAAGAAGCAAAGAATTAAAGGATAGATATGAACGAATTCGACGAATTTTATATAAGGAGCCTTTACCCCTTTCAGGATGGGATTCTGAATATATTAAGAGAATTAAAACTACCCTTTTATCTAACAGGTGGTACACCTCTTAGCCGCTTTTATTTTAAGCATCGTTATTCCGATGATCTTGACCTTTTTGTAAATGATGACAGCAGCTTTGGAGAATATTGTACTTCTTTTTATCAAAAATTAATTGATTCACAAACTAAATTTAATTTCATAATCGATAAACAGAGACTCAAACTATCAATTTTTCCAAGCGCTTCGTCAAAAAGAAACTCGCCATAATGCGGAGCAACATCATTCACTAGATCAATTT
>JAMCWE010000252.1:0-1137 GCA_023475265.1 Bacteroidota bacterium | reverse complement strand
AACCCATTACCCGGATATGCTTCATTAAGTTTATCGCTCAACTGAATACACGTGCTATCCTCAACTATCACATTCTTGACCTTTTTGTAAATGATGACGGCAGCTTTGGAGAATATTGTACTTCTTTTTATCAAAAATTAATTGATTCACAAACTAAATTTAATTTCATAATCGATAAACAGAGACTTAAACTATCAAATAATTTTATGCAGATATTCATCTCAAAAAATGATCTCGAATTAAAAATTGATCTAGTGAATGATGTTGCTCCGCATTATGGCGAGTTTCTTTTTGACGAAGCGCTTGGAAAAATTGATAGTTTGAGAAATATTTTATCCAATAAATTTTCAGCTCTCTACAGATTCGAACCTAAAGATATTGCCGATATCTGGATTATTTGTAAAAATTTTAAGTGTAACTTTAAAGAGATTATTCCTGAAGCAAAAAATAAAGAAGCCGGAGTTGATCCCGTTTCAATTTTTGAAATCCTTAACTCTTTCCCGGTTGATAAGCTGAATCTGATTAAATGGGTTCGTAAACCCAATCCTCTTCAATTTAAAAACGATCTTTCCATTATTGCGGATGATATTTTTAACGCAAGAGAAAATTCAATATTTAATTTAAAAATTTATTAGACACTTATAATTTATAGTGATTAATTCTCAAATATCTTTTCGGCAGCTTATGCAAAAAATATTTTTTTTTTTGAAAATCAAGTTGACAATGTAATTTTATTATATAAATTGGAATCGGATTTTTTCTGGTTCCAAAACAGCCACATATCTTTAGAAGGTGTTAATAGTTTCAGACTGTGATTGAAAATATTATTACTTCTTCTCTACCGGGGGATAATTTTAATAGACCCCTTTTGGATTTCAGGCAATGGGACTGAAGAAGCGGAGCATTCAATTAAAGAAAAATAACTCCTCACCCGAAATTGATAATAGGAAATTGGAATCGGGTTCGTCAGACCCCGCATAAAGAACGGGGCAAGCAGATTTTTCTTTATAACATTTCGTTCCGCTCAGTTTCTTAACGCATTCCTTTTAAGGTGCGTTTATATTGAATGAACAATTTTTTGAGGTCGGGAAAAGCGACAGATATATTCAAACGCTGCTTTTGTATATAAACGAAGCT
>JAMCWE010000022.1 GCA_023475265.1 Bacteroidota bacterium | reverse complement strand
TAAGAAGTTCCCACAAATAAAATTGCGGCGTCGGAATTTTTCGCGACATTCATTGCCTCATCAATCAGCTTTTCATTCGGCGATCTCCAGCCCATTTTAACAATAGCATCGCCGCCGTGTTCGTAATATTCAAGCTTGATATTATATGATTTATCTTTTTCGAAATGCATTTTGTAAGTATCCGATTGCGCGGAGTGATCAGTCCAATCATCAATTACTAATTTATCATTTATAAAAAGCCGGACACCATCATCGCTGACAAGATCAATTATAAAATCACCGTCCGCGGGAACTTTCAAAACGCCTGTCCATCTTACAGAAAAATTATCATCCGGGAAATTTGGAAAAGGCGATCCGCCGCCCCAATCAAAATTAATTTGAGAATCAATTTTTGTAACTGCTGGTTTGCCTTCCAGGTTTTTGTTTGTAAAATATTCAGCAGCAAGTCCGTGTTCATTCCTCCCCGACTGGTAAAAATATTTTTCATCAATTGGATTTGCGTCGCCGCTTAATTTTATTCCTTCCGCAAAATTAATTTTTACATTCTTGGGGAGTTTGTTCTTCAGTGCTTCAAGCGGACTTACGGAATAAACCGGTGTAACCATCGAGCTTCCACCGCCGCCGGTTCTTGCAACTCCTGCATTAGGGCCAATTACTGCAATTGATTTTATATTTTTGAAATTAAGAGGAAGAGCACCACTATTATTTTTTAGAAGGACAATTCCCTCAACCGCAGTTTTGTATGCAGCTTTCTGATGCTCTTTGGTGTTGATTAAATTTTTATCCGGTGAGAATTGATGTTCGAATAATCCGAGCTTAAACATTACGGTTAAAATTCTGGTGATCTTGTCGTCGATTGTCTTGACGCTTACTTCACCGGAGCTGACTGCATCGGTTAAAGATTTTTCATTAAGGAAATCTCCAGTCGGCATTTCAAGATCAAGTCCGTTTTGAGCCGTTGGAATCGTGCTGTGAACCGCTCCCCAATCCGACATAACTAATCCTTTAAATTTCCAATCGTCTTTTAATTTTTTGTTAAGCAGATAATTATTCTCGCTGCAGTAAGCGCCGTTCACTTTGTTGTATGCAGACATTACACAGAGAACATTTGCTTCCGTAACTGCAGCTTTAAAAGTCGGAAGATAAATTTCATTCAGCGCGCGCTCATCAATTTTTACATCCGTAAATGTTCTGTTAAATTCTTGATTGTTCACAGCAAAATGTTTTACAGTTGCAGCAACGCCTTCGCTTTGAACTCCTTTTATGTAGCTCACAGCCATTCTCGAATCTAGGTACGGATCTTCACCGAAGCTTTCAAAATTTCTTCCGCCCATCGGAATTCTGGCAATGTTTACACACGGACCGAGAATTGCATCTCTTCCTTTTCCTTTCAATTCTTCTCCGATGGATTTTCCAATTATATTAATAAGTGAAGTATCCCAGGTCGCAGCCATGCAGATGCCGGAAGGAAATGCTGTTGATGAATCCCAGCGAACACCGAGCGGACCGTCAGACATTCTTAATTCCGGGATGCCAAGGCGTTTATTTGGTTTAGTTGCAAAGCCGGTTCCACCGAGCATATCTAATTTTTCTTGAAGCGTCATTCGGTTTATCAAATCTTTAACGCGTTGTTCAACCGGAAGCTTTGGATTTTTGTATGGCACATTTCTCTGAGCGTTTAATTTCGTCGTCATAATAACATCGGCAATTATCAAGACAATTATTAATAATTTATTCATGAAAATTCTCCTGAAAAAATATTTTACTAAAACCTATTTGTCGACAATCTTATTTTCACCTTTATGTATTTTGAATGTTTGCTCTTTTCCCGACCAATCAATTAAGTGAAGTACAAAATTATTATTTGCATTTACTGTTATAACCGAAGGACTAAACACATCGCTTCTTCTTTCACAAATCAAAGTTGCGGTGGTTTTGCCAAACCGGAGATTTTTAATTCCGTGTTTATCAATTCGGTGAAGAAACCATGTCAGTTCGTTGTTTGCGCCGTCTGCTCTAAAGCCGAGAACATCTTCGATTAATAATTCAATAGGCCCGCAGCCGCTCCAGCCAACAAAATTTGGCTGTGACCACAATCCGCGCGAGTAAGAATCGGGAGAATAATTTTCCCAAATTGTGCCTGTTGTTTTATAAACTTTGTACATTCCTTCCAAATATTTTTCGGCGGCAAGAGATGCAAATTCATTAAAGTAATGTGCGTGTTCATAGCTTGTATCTTTGCCGTAATTATCAAGCCCTTTTATAATTTCAACATTTGTTGGAGCCCAAACGCTGCCCTGCCAGTATTGTCCATCAGGTTTAAAATCCTTTTCGTCGGCACTTAAAGAAGCGAAAGGAATTTTTGTCCAGAATAATTTTGGATCTTTTAAATTGGTTAGCATTCGTTCAGCTTGATCATTGCTTGAGATCCCAGCAAGCATCGGCCAGAAGCACGCAACGGTTTTACATTTATTTTGATTTCCATTGTCATCAACATCGTAATACAAACCATCTTTTTCATTCCACATGTATTTATTAATTCTCGCAGCAATATTTTGTGCTTTATCTTTATATAAAGAAGCTTTTTCTTTAATTCCGATTTTTTCACACATGAATGAAAGATTATTATACATCAAAACCATTTGCGCCGACATATCAACCCAGCCAGTGCCGTTGCGTGGTACGTTATCCATTCCCGATCCCAATCTGGTTTGCCAATACAATCCGTGCTTTGTGTTTTCTTTCTTTCGATATTTTTCTAACCAGTCGGCATACTTTTCAAGTACAGGAATAACAGAAGCAAATCTCGAATCGTCTCCGGTGATTTTATAATTCTCAACTTCAGCCCAGCTAAATAAAGGCGGATTGACCGTGTTTTGTCTGCCTTCATAAACAAAATCTTCACCGTTAGCTTCCTGTATTTCGCGGTCGATATAACCGTTTTCATATTGCCTGCAATAAAAATTATCAAGCGATTGAATTGAAGGAAAAACGAAATGAGCATACCGCGCAAACATCAGCATAAAAATTGTATCCCACTGAAAAATGTTTGGGCAGAAAGCCTCATCAATATAATTGGATACAAGCGGAGAACCCTTCGGCGGTTTTTTAAAATGAAGAAACGCAAGCTGCCAGGCTTTCCAGTAAAGATCAATCAGCTCTTTGTTGTCCTCAAGAATTGGAGACGGAAGTTTTAGTTTGCTTTCATTAAAAGTCGGAATTACAGATGGAACCGATGTAAAATTTTTTTTAGCGTAATATAATCCTCGCCTGCCGGTATCTTCATACTGAGCGAAAACGGAATACGAAATAACAATTATAAAAAATATTGAAAGTAAAAATTTTTGTTTCATCTAGAACTTTCTAAAAATTATTTCAATCCTAATGCTTTGAGATAATCTTCATTCACTTTGCAATTTTTTAATTTGATGTTATTTAAATATTCTTCCGTGGCTTTCATTACTGTGTCTCTATTCGGCAAAGCTTTTCTGATTTCCTCGAATGTTTGTCTGTTGGTATTTGCATAATCAATTATTTTGTTGTAGCCATCCGGCTGATTGATTGAAACGATGCTGCGGTCGGTATCGAGTCTCTTGAAAGTCCAGAAGCACCAGCCCACATCATTTCTTTCTAAAAGGTTTCTGAAAGAAGAAATCCATTGCATTGTGTTTTCGCCGGATTCACCAAGCCAGATTGGAACGTTATACTTGTCGCTAAAATCAATAAACTTTTGAATTACCGATTGAGTTGTATCGCTCCAATAAACATGGAAAGTATAAACTAGCTTTGAATCAAAAGGTTTGTGGAAGATATTAAAATTCGAATCCCACTGTGCGCCGCCGAGAATTATAATATGGTTTTTATCGACTGTACGAATCGCTTTTGTAATCTTAATATAAAGCGGCTCAAGCATTGAATTTAATTTTTCAGTATCGAAATAAGGAGCGATAGGTTCATTCAAAAGATCATAACCGAGAACATATTTTTTATTCTTATAACGGTTTGCTATTTCCTTCCAGATTTTGATTGTTAAATTTTGGCTTTCAACATTTTCATATAAATAAGGATAGCCCCAGCTATCATCAATGTTGGCGCCGGTTTGTCCGCCGGGTGCGCAGTGCATATCGAGTATAACAAAAATTTTATATTTGCTAGACCATTTGATTACATTATCGAGCAACTTAAATCCCGGAGTTTCGCAAGTCGAATAAAAATCTACACCGGTAAAAAGCTTGTAATCGAATGGAACTCGAATTGAATTGAAGCCGCTTTCCTTGATGAATTTAATATCGTTTTCAGTGATATAATTTCCTCTGAAATTATTCCAGAATTTTTCTGCTTCGTCCGGAGCAATTATTTCGTTAAACACTTCGAAAATTTTTCTCGAAGATTCAGCTTTCTCGAACTTAAACATGTAACCCTCAGGCTCTAGCCAGTTGCCGATGTTAATTCCTTTCAGCTTTAATTCTTTTCCGTCAAGACCAACAATAATTTTTCCTTTAGTCGAAACAAATTTGTTCTGAGAATAAGAAATGAAATTGAAGCATATGAGTAGGACAATTGCGGAAGAAAGTTTTAAGAACCTAAACATGATTTATCTCCGGAAAAATTTTGAAGGCAAAATATGACTGAACGAAAATTATACTAAGCTAAACACTAGTATAAAAAGGAGAATAAAAACAAACGCTCCTATCGCAATAAGCTCAAATACAGTTTTAATTTTTAAGACTAAACTATACTCGTAATCAGTTAGAAATTTTTTGAAAAACGCGAACATAATCGATAATCATTTGTTGCGGAAAAGAAGTTGTATAATCGGGGCTGCCGGGCCAATTGCCGCCGACAGCAACGTTAAGAACGAAATGAAATCTTTGATCGAACGGCTTTGAAATTTTTGCGGTAAAATATTTTGTGCTGTCTACAAAAAAGTTAATGCTTGTCGAATCCCATTCACAGGCAAAAACATGGAAGTCGCTTAAAAAATATCCGCTTGGCAAAGTATAATTTCCGCCTTGCTGCTGGTGCGGACTTCCGTAATGGATAGTTCCGTAAACTTTATTTGCCTGCTGACCAAGCTCTTCCATAATATCAATCTCACCGCTCGCAGGCCAGCCGCCGTAAACCCAATCTGTTGGAAGCATCCAGATTGCAGGCCAAAGTCCTTGCCCGTATGGCAGTTTTGCACGCACTTCAAATCTTCCGTATTTCCAATCGCCTTTATTGTTTGAGTTCAATCTAGCGGAAGTATAATCTTTGCCGAGATAACTTTTTTTCAAAGCTTGAATAACCAAGCAGCTGTCTTTTATAAAACAATTATCGGGAAAGTTTGTGTAATATTGAAGTTCGTTGTTGCCGCCGCCGTCACCGTTAACTTCATAATTCCACTTTGAAGTATCCAGAGCTGAAGAATTAAATTCATCGTTCCAAACTAATTTGTAACCCGGCGGAGGCGTTATTGTTTGTCCAGGGTTTGTTGAATCCGGATTTGTAATCTCGTTATTCTTCTTGCAGCCGATAATCGACGCGCTGAAGATCATTATCAAAAATAAAATTAGAATATTCTTTTTCATAACAAACCCTTTTTTAACTTTACGGAAGTTATTGCTTAATTTTTTCAAGCTCATTCCAAATTAAAGCGGCAGCACCCAGCACGGCAGTGTTTCCTTTTGTTAATTTTGATGGAAGAAGCTTTACTTTATTTTTAAAAATGTTAAGCATGTTTTCTTCCATATATTTTTTTGTCGGCGCAAAAATTAAATCACCGGCAAGCGCAAGCCCGCCAAATAAAATAATTGCTTCGGGACTTAAGTGCGCTACCGAATCTGCTAATTTTAATCCGAGAACTTTTCCGGTAAAATCAAAAGCTTGAAGTGCAATTTTGTCTTCTCTCAATGCGGCATCAGAAATCATTTTTGCAGTAAGCTGATCGAAAGAAATTTTTCTTAATTCACTTTGCTCGTTAGAATTTGCAAGCAATTCAAAAACTGTTCTTTTAATTCCGGGCGCAGAGGCATAAGTTTCTAAACAGCCTTTTCTGCCGCAGCCGCATTCCCTTCCATTGTAATCATAAATTGTATGGCCGATTTCTCCGGCAAAACCATCAGCACCGTAAACCAATTCGCCGTTTACTACAATGCCGCTGCCTAATCCAGTGCCGAGAGTAATCACAATAAAATCTTTCATTCCTTTTGCAGCACCGAATTTCATTTCACCAATTGCTGCCGCATTTGCATCGTTAGTAATTACCGTGGGAAGAGAAAAAATCTTTTCTGAAATTTCAACAATGTTTACAATTTCCCATTTTAGATTTGGAGGAAGTTCAACCGTTCCTTTATAATAATTTGCGTTTGGCGCGCCGATTCCAATTCCTAAAAGCTTGTAATCATTTTTGATTACATCTTTATAAAGCTCATCTACTTTTTCTTTTAGTCTTTTAAATAAATCTTCCGCCGGGTTTTCCGACAAAGTTGGAATTGAAGCTTCGGCAACGCATTCGCCATCCCGATCAACGAATCCGAACGCCGAGTTAGTTCCGCCGATATCAATCCCAAGTGTTAATTCTATTTTATTCATTTTATGCTTGTACTGTTTTTGGTAAATGTGGAATATGTCCTTTTAATCCGTAATACATTATAAATAAATAACAAAGTACAGGCAATATAAACGCATGATGAATTCCAATGCTATCTGCAATGAATCCTTGAAGTACCGGAATGATTGCGCCGCCGACAATTGCCATACAAAGTATTCCGGAAGCTTGACCGGTATGTTTTCCCAAGCCGTCTATTGCAAGAGTAAATATTGTTGGGAACATAATTGAATTAAATAATCCAACCAAAAGAATAGACCACATTGCCAAATAACCAAACGACATCATTGATGTAATAACTAAAATAATTGCAAACACAGCGTTGAATGCCAAAACGAGTCCCGGTTTTATTTTTCTTTGAATTGCCGAACCGATAAATCTGCCGACCATTGCACCGCCCCAGTAAAACGAAACGAACTTGCCTGCCTGATCAGCAGCAAGTCCAAGAACATCTTGGTGTCCGATATAGTTTACTAAAAAACTTCCGATCGAAACTTCTGCGCCCACGTAAACAAAAATTCCAACCGCACCTAAAATCAAATGCCTAAAATGCCAGGCGCTTTCATGATGATGATCGAAATTTTTTCCTTCGCCGCCGCTGGATGAAATTGATGAAGCTTCGATTTGCGGAAGCTTAACAATTGCAAATATACCTGCAATAATGAACAGCGCAGCAGCAAGCCACAGATAAGGAACCTGAACGGCGCTTGCTTGAGTTAATTGATATGCAGAAAGATCCGATGGATTTAATCTTTTTATTTCTTCAGCGCTTTTTACGGCAATTGAAAGTATAACCAAAGAGCCAAAATAAGGAGCGATTGTGGTTCCGAGTGAATTGAATGCTTGTGTTAAATTTAATCTGCTTGATGCGGTTTCAGGTTTACCAAGAATTGCTACATAAGGATTTGCCGCAACCTGAAGCAGCGTAATTCCCGAAGCTAGAATAAACAAAGCGACCAGAAATAAAGCGTACGATTGAGTTCCGGCGGCTGGATAAAATGCTAAGCAGCCAATGCCGGCCGTAATTAATCCGGTTATAATACCGCGCTTGTAACCGATCTTTTCAACAATAATTCCTGATGGAAGAGATACAATAAAATACGCTGCGAAGAAGCTGAATTGGATTAACATTGCTTCGGCATAATTTAAAGTGAAGACTGCTTTAAGATGCGGGATTAAAATGTCGTTCAAACAAGTTAAAAACCCCCACATAAAAAAAAGCGAAGTTAAAACAGTTAAAGCTGGTGTGTAATTAACATTTTCTTTTGTAACTGATCTATTCATAGTTGCTGGTGTACCGGATATAGCCATTCTCGACTCCTTATATTTTTATCATTAATTTAAAACTAAACTTTCAACAATAATAATTTGACGGTTGAAAAAATATCTATATTGGTGACAAAATCTATGCCCTATTTAAAATAATTTTAATGGCTGTATTTTTGTATCGTATTCTTTTTTTAAATGTGAGTTGTTCGAAATTTCTAGAAAAGATTAAAATGCAATTCTCACATCATCCGATAATTTCATTTGCGTTTTATTATTTTGATAAGAATTTATTATTAAATTGATAAACCACTTTAAGTTTTTGCAAAGGCAATATATGCAATTTTCTAAAACCTTTTATGTTATTGTCAGTACAATTCTTGTCACTGTTTTCATGCTTATCATTTATGTACTTCCATCTTATAATATAAATGACAGGGAATTCGGCACTCCGGTTAAAATTTATTTTGCAGATAATATTTCACCGGCGCATCAAAAAGTTATTGATCTATTTAACAAAAAATATAAAGGGCAAATTCAAGTTATTCCGCTTGATCTTCCGTTCAGTAAGTTCAGCACAAACGATAGGAAGGAGCTTTTGGCAAGATATTTCAGAAGTAAAAGCGACCGCATAGATGTTTTCTCGGTAGATCAAATTTGGGTTCCCCGGTTTGCTAAATGGTCAATTTCTTTACAGGATTATTTTCCCGACTCCGAAAAGACTAAACTATTGAGCTACGCCCTTAAGACTTGCTTTTACAACGATACGTTGGTTGCAATTCCTATATATATAGACATCGCTTTAATGTATTACAGGAAAGATTTAATTGACCAACTGCCGGATGCAAAATTAATTGAGGATAAGTTGAACAAGTCGATTACGTGGCAAGACATGATTGCTTTGAATGAAAAATTTAAAAACAATCCGCTCTTTGTTTTTCAAGCAGATGACTATGAAGGATTAATTTGCATTTACAACGAGATACTTGCAAACATGAACGGCAGTTTGATGAATAAAGATTCTTTGTTGATTAAAACGCCCCAAGCGGAAAAAGCGCTGCAATTTTTAGATGACCTGGTGAACAAATATAAAATTACGCCAAGAGATGTTTTAAGATTTAAAGAGGATGATTCATATAAATATTTTCTCCAAAAAAATGCAGTGTTTTTGCGTGGATGGACAGGATTGTTTGAAAATAATCTTGTCGGAAATAAATATTTGAATTTAAAAAATGATATTAAAGAAGTTCCGACTCCGCATTTAGCCGGCTCAAAACCGGTATCGGTTTTTGGAGGATGGGATTTGATGATCTCCAGATTTTCCACAAAAGTTCCCGAAGCAATTCAGTTTATAAAATTTGTAATGAGCAAAGAAGCGCAAAAAATTCTTTATGAAAAAGGCGGCTACATTCCGATTAATAACGACATTTATAATGATCAGATTTATATCAAACAAAATCCCAAACTGCTTTTCTATTCCGCGCTGCTTAAAAACGGGATATACCGCCCATTCTCCGAACAATATACAAGCGTGTCGGATATTCTTTCATATTATATAAATCTTTCGGTTAAAGGAGAATTGACTCCGCACGAAGCGCTTAATAAAGCGTATGACAAATTAAATTCCAAAAGCATTTTATTAAAATAAAGTTTTAGATATGAGTGAGAAAAAATTAATCGAGAAGCTTAAAGAATATCATTTTCAATTTAAACATTTGACCGTGATATTTGTTGTCCTTTTTACTTTCCAGCTGATTGTGTCATTTATAAACAAATCTTCCATCCGCTCTTTTTTTGACAGTACACAAAGCTGGTATCAAAAAGATTCTGCCGAAAGACTTGCAAATCTTTCTACAACTACATTTGAACTTTTACTGGAAACAATTAATCGTAAGAAAGATATTGATGATGAAACCGCAAGCAGAATTACCAAAGCATTCGACATAATTTTTAGTCAGGAAGTTTTGCAGCACAACATTGAAGAGCTTTGCATACTCATTAAAAAAGATGATAATATTTATGCTATTGATGACGGCAAAACATTATTTCGTGTTCTTTATCTTGATTCCACCGCCAACATCAACATAAATAAGCTTCATCCGCAGGCTGTTTCTCTTTACAAAAGTATTCACGCTGCTCTGGTATCCACCGAACAAATTAAAAGTATAATTACGAATAAAAACACATTTAATACTTTTGTTCCGTTAGTTTTACGCGGCGAATACATCGGCGCAGTTTATATGAAAAATACTCCGGACTTCTCTTTTATCTCCAGCAAAATTATTTCTAATTATGATGAAACATCCATTTTATATTTATCGTTGATATCGCTTGGATTGCTTTCAATGTATTTTGTTTCATCTTACACTGTAAAAGAAAGAGACGAAACTCAAAAACTTTTTCTTATTGAACATGAAGACAATTTGAAAAAGCAAATTAACTATCAAAAAGAAATGAGCTTTACGAAAAGAATTTATCACACACACCACAAAGCCGAAAAAATAATGGGATTTATTAAAGGCGACCTTTCCATGCTGTCCCCGGTAAACATAAATGAAATAAAATACCGCGTTTCAAAGTATGCTAATTTTATTTCGCGGATTATTTACGATATGAAATGGTACGAACCGCCGGTCCAAACAATTCGTAATCCAATTTTCAAAACGGATTTGAACGAAGTAATTCATTTTATTGTAAACCATATCTTCCTGCGCAGTTCAAAGAAGAGCGGAACATTTTCAATAGCATTTGAGGAAGGGAAAAACCTGCCGGTTCTGAATATAAATGAATTTGTAATCTGGGAAATAATTGAACCGCTTGTGCAGAACAGCATTGATCACGCCGGGGTAAATGACTTGATCATCAAGATAAAAACTCATTACTCTTTTGAAGAAAAATTAATAAAAATAATTTTAAACGATAACGGAAACGGCATAGCCCCAAAATTACTTTTAAACGATGAGCACGGAGTAAGATTCATCTTCAGGGAAAATGTTTCTACAAAAGATTCGGCTATTCAAAATGTTGGATACGGATGTTACATTGCTTACGAAATGTCTAAAAAATGCGGATGGGATATTGATGCTCAAAATTTATCCGGCGGAGGAAGCGAATTTG
This sequence comes from Bacteroidota bacterium, assembly GCA_023475265.1. GTDB lineage: Bacteria > Bacteroidota > Ignavibacteria > Ignavibacteriales > Ignavibacteriaceae > FEN-1297. The sequence goes on along the minus strand of JAMCWE010000022.1, from coordinate 55,033 downwards.
TAATTTCAATTAAAGCATAAAATGTTTATGCTTATTTTCGAATTTTGAAATCAATTGAATTGAGAAACTGCTCAGTGGAACTCTGTGTCTACTCAGTGTTACTCCGTGTAACTGATTTTTTCTAAGAAATTACACAGAGTTCCACAGAGAAGGCACTGAGAAACACGGAGAAAACGAAACCAACAACAATATCGACTTTAAATTGGTGGGTTAACTAAAATAATTTTCTAAGTAAATTTGAAATAGTTATATTGTAAAAAAAATTTATTGAAAAGGGTTTTTAATGCCGACAGAAAATGTAATAAATATTTTGCTTGTTGAAGACGAAGAGTTTGATGTTATTCGTGTAAAGAAAACAATCGAGCCGTTTGCAGATAGAATCATCATTACCGATGTTGTTTCCGATGGGAATGACGCGATTGAATTAATTAAATCCAAGCTGTCTTTCTTTGACGTTATAATAATGGATTTCAATCTTTCCGGCGGAATAATGGGGGAAAAGCTGATTCAAAAAATTAAAGAGATTGAACCATCGATACAAATTGTTGTAATTACCAAGATGACGATTAATATAACCGATTATAATTTTGCGCAGCGCTTGATGAAAGCAGGAGCGTTTTGGTATTGCACAAAATATCCCGGCGATATTGAAGATTATATTTATCAGCCGACCGATTTTATCTTAAGCATTTTGAACGCCAGCGAAAAATCAAGAATTGAAAAAGCCTGGATAAGATCAAACCAGAAGCTGATAAAAAATGTTGAGGATATTTTATTTCAAAAAAGAATTATCGGCGAGTCTTCTTCCGTTCAACATTTGAAGAATGAAATAATAAAATATGCACAGAGCGATGTGAACATTTTAATCAGCGGCTCTTCCGGAACCGGTAAAGAGCTTGTGGCTTACAACATTCATTACAAGAGCGACAGAAAGTTTGAAAACTTTGTTACCATAAATTGCGGAAGCGTTCCGGAGGAATTAATTGAAAGTGAATTATTCGGTTATGAAAAAGGATCGTTTACCGGCGCAGATAAACGCAAGCCCGGGCTTTTCGAAATTGCGCACAACGGAACTGTTTTTCTCGATGAGATAACCGAGCTCCCCCTTTCCGCACAGGTTAAGCTTCTACGCGTTATTCAGGAAGGCGAGCTTGAGAAAATCGGGCGCACAGAAAAAGTAAAAGTAAACATCAGAATTATTGCAGCGACAAACAGAAACATTGAGGAAGAAGTAAAAGCCAAACGTTTCCGCGAAGACCTTTATTACCGGCTGAATGTTATTTATATAAAAGTTCCAGATTTGAAAGAAAGAAAAACCGACATCCCGGTTTTGATCGATCACTTTTTAACTTTTTACAGCCAGAGCATGGGCAAAGAGAAGCCGTCAATTAATTCACAGGCATTGGAGCTGCTGATAAATTATTCGTGGCCAGGAAATGTTAGGGAACTGAAAAATGTAGTTCAGAGAATGTTGTTTGTGGACAGCGCAGTAATTGACGAACAAAATACTAAGCGTGCTCTGGGCGCTTTTTTTGATGAAAGCGAAGACCATTTTGCAGATTCGTTCGAAGCATTATTTAAAGAGAACGAGTTTCCGCTATCGCAGATGGAAAAAACAGTTAGAGAAAAATATTTTGTTTACATCCGGAAAAATTCTTCCTCGGATACCGAAGCGGCAAAAAAGCTTGGCTTAGCGCCGTCAAATTATTATAGAATGGCAAAGGAACTGGGACTGAAGTAATTCGGAATTTGTTTTTGAATAACGAACATCGAATAAAGAATATTGAAGGCAGAAGTTATTTCCGATGAAACAGCTGGGGAGTTGAAAAAAATCCTACAACAGCTTGATTAATAAAAAACATAACCTTAAGTTTTGATTGTAAATTGGGATGGGGAAAATTTAACATTCCAACTTATTTTATCCAGGTGTATTTGTTAGTTTTTTAGAGTTAATAAATTGTTCTTATGCAATCGATGGAAGTGTATTTACTTTTTAAAAATGCTTGCCGGCTTAGGTTAAATGCCCGCTCACTTACGCCGGAAGACAATTTACTTTTGCTGAATGAAGTCCGGCTCGAGTTAAATGATTTCCGACTTAAGAAAAATGAAGAATGACAGGAGCTAAATGAAAACTTACGTGCGATAAATGTAATCTTACGTTTAAAAAATGAGCATGAACTATATCCAAATACTAGCTGACTGTGATTAGGTGCAAATTGACGGAGAATAAATGATAATCGACGGAAAAACAATACGTCACGACTGTAATCAAACGCACATTTACCGTGATCAAATGCACGGTGACAGGCGAAAAATGAGCCCACGCGACAGTAAAATGCATGACGGCTGTAGTTTTATGAGAGTTGTTAATAGTAAAAAGCTTAAAATTGATTAAAAATCGAACTTCGTCCCTTACAATGAGGGAATAATTAACAATCAATAATAATAGGAGGATAGTAAAATGAACGATAAACAAAGCACCTGGTATCACATGACCTTAGCGGTCTTAGCATACCTTACTTCCATTGCAGCATTGATCGTAAAGCCTGCAATAATACTTGCCACAAAAACCCGTATTGAGCAAAAGCTGAAAGAAATAGAGGAATTGCAAAGCGGCAAGGGCACAATTAAATCCGGTAAGACAACCACAAAAAATTCATTAAGGGCAAAGCTGGAGGAAATTACTTATAACTTTGCCTCATCGCTGCATTCATACGCAACTGCCAACTCAATTACTGATTTGGCTGAAAATACAGATACAACAGAATCGGGCTTCAGCGGTATGAGAGAAGATAACCTGTACAATGCGGCGCTTGAGATAAACAAGCTTGCCGATGAAAACAAGGCCGTGCTTGATGATTATGATATTACACCTGAGGAAATAACCGAGCACAAAGCGCTTGCAGAAGAATATAAAGATTCAATTGGAGATGCGGGAAGCAGCAGAAAGCTCAGCACAGAAGAGACTGCTAAGCTTGAAAAATTATATACTGAGCTGCTGGCATTGTGGGAAGAAGAGGACAAACACATAAACACATTAAAGCTTAAGAAGCCGGAACTAGCATCTGGATATTTTGTAGCGCGTAAGCTTGTCAACACAGGCGTAAGGCACGATAGCAAGGATGAAAATCCGCCCGCCGCAAATAGTACCACACCACAGCAGTAATTAAAAAAATAAAATTCCCCGCCCGAGTTAAACCGGGTTGGGTATTTTAAAATTTAGAATGTTTGAAGAATATATTTTTGTAGAGACGTTGCAGTGCAACGTCTTTACAATAATTATCATTTGATACTATTTTAAAAGCAGCATCTTTTTTGTTGAAACAAAGCTTTGTACCGAGCCTGTAGATGCATGCAGTTGATAGAAATAAATTCCACTTGCAAGATTGCTTGCATTGAAATTTATATCATATCTTCCTTTATCTTGATATTGATTTACAAGAGTTTTTACTTCTCGTCCAAGTTCGTCGTAAATTTTTAGAGTAACATAGCTGTCCGCTGAAAGCTGATAGCGGATCGCTGTTGTTGGGTTGAATGGGTTGGGGTAATTCTGATATAACCCGTACTCAACAGGTACCTCTTCTTTCCGGCCAAAGCTTTCATCCAAATTATTTTTAAGGTTCCCATTTTTAAGCAAAGAGCAACCACCGTTATTATATGCTGCCAACAAAATGTCAACATCAAATTTTGTCCTTTCGTCAGGGTAATCATTCTTAATTTTATCGAATATTGATTTCGCTCCTTCCGCATTATCTTTATATACTAAGTTTATCACACCCTCCTGGAAATTCAATTCTTTCCTCGTTTCGCTATCAAGCGGGTAATTATCACGTATTAATTTTAGATTATCAAGCGCTTCATTATATTTCCCTTCTTGTGTTAAGTAATATGAATCAAGTTCCAAATAGAGCATATAAAGATCATTTTTTGTATTGTTAAATTTTGGTTTTAATTCATCTTCCAAATACTTCTTAAACCCGTCTTTCTTGCTTTTTCTATAACATGCAGCTAATCCGCTTAGAGCATATCTGGCTTCTTTGTCATTGAATTTTTCATTTATTATTTTTTTAAATAGTTTTTCAGCATCACTGTAATTCCCTTCTATTATATTATTGTATGCTAAATGTAAGTCCGATTGCTGCCCTGCTTTCGGAAGGTTTGAGCCTGAACCGGGATTGCTGGGTAAGGGGGTACTGTAATCCAGGAAACTTGTTCCATCAGCATAAAATTTGTTTACATCAGGCGGATAAACTCCCCAATAATTTTCAGAAGCATATGTCTGAGAATAAAAAGATAAGTAAACATTATATCCGTTTGTTATTTGAAATGTATTAAAACCTTGATCTGCCAGAACTATTCCGTAATTATTGGCATAAATACCATAATAGGTGTTACCATCTATTAAATTGAATCCCGATAGTGCAGGTGTACAATTTACCTGCACAGTTATTCCGTTACGGTTATTTTCTATAGTATTCCTTAGTAAAACCGGATCGCTGTAAGATGATAGTCGGAGACCCTCGCCGGAATTATTTGTTATTTTATTGTTCTCCAAATAAGTTGAAGAATTACGAAGCCAAACTCCTTCGTATGAAGAGTTTTTTATGTACGTATTTTTTATGGTACTTCCGTAAGAATTGGAGAGTAAATTATAGAAATAGACGGGTTTGATCATATTGTGTAAATTACTGTGATCAATATGAACTTCGGCATCGCTTGCCCATATTGCAAGTGCGGCGTTTTTAATTTCCGCATAATCAATATTTATCTGGCTGCCTGCGTATGCCCAAATACAATTTATTGGGGATGTAGAGGGAGAAACAAAATCAAGTACAACATTTGATGCACTTGTTCCTGATATATTTAAGTTACCGTTTACAATTAAAGAAGCACCGTTGGTAAAGACCAAATTTGTACCCGGCTGAATGGTCAAGCTAACGCCACTATTTACGGTAACATTTTGATTGATATTCCAAGTTCCGGGAGCCAAAGTAGCATTGCGTGTAATATTATATTCATTACAATCTCGATAAATATCTATGTTTATTGTACTACCGTTAATGCTATTTACTTTAATACCAATATTTGTTGTACTTTGATTTGCTTTTTGATTGTTAGGATTTGACCAAGGATAAAATTCAGTTTTATAACCAATTCGAAATGCATCATGACCAAAACCATTTCGAGCTGTATGTTCTATTGACTGACCGGTAATTGGGTCTTCAAGAAACAAAACTTCAAAAGGAGATTTTGGAACGCCCTGATAAGTAAATGGTATAGGTTGTAGTTCATCATAACCCGTTATATGATTCTCTTCCAGCTTCTTGAAAACAGGAACACCAGCCGGGTAATAATCCGGATACACATATTGGTTTACACTCCAGTTATATCTACCATCTGCCGGTATCATGTACATCCAATCTGCAGCTTGCAAATTGGAAGAACCACCTCTATCTTGCCTCATTATAAATATTCCTTTATCATCAGGATATGAATCGCCAGAGCATTTGTCCCAATAAGAAATTTTCTGATGGTTTTCAATGTAAAAGTATTGATTTGTTGATGCATCTATCTCTATTCTATATGCTTTACCAGTAGTAATAAAATCGGTAAGGGGTTCATTTAAAATATTTGAGCCAGTATTACTTAAATTAATTATATTTCCCCATCCAAGTCGGTACCGTTCATAAGAATTTATCATGTAGGAACGTGGTTCATACCCAGAAAGCATTGCCCAAAAACCAAAACCATTATGATAAGTATTATCACCCAATAAGTAATGAGAAAATTCATGAATACTGAAACGAAACATGTCTGCTGAGTACCAATCGCATATAGTTGCGCCCCCGCCCCCGCCTCCATAACCCGTTTTTATTGTTCTGGCTCCTCCATCCACTGTAAAATTACTTCCTCCCAAATCACCCCAACGCCCCATATTTAAAGCTGAATATATGCTATCCTTATCATGTTTTGTTGAAAATTCATTTGCAATATTCCTCCATATAACAATAACCATTTCAACAATGCCATCAGGGCTGTTTGTGAAACTAAAATTTGAATTATAATGCCAATTATCAAATTGTGCAAAACTCCATGTCGGATCGGTATCTAATTGTTGTATAATTTCTTTATTAATATCTCCGTATTGTTTATGATTATCTAAATACCACTGCCTAGTATGAGGTGTAACTACTGAAAAAGACTTACCAGTAAATTTTAATTTAGCAGTATTCGTTGTATGGTCCCATGACATTACATTAAAATAATCTGTTATTGAATTTTGTGTTGGGCTACTACTCCATGTTTCATCAACCCAGCTATTCATATTGGCTGGAGCCTGTCCTAAGTACCAGCTTGAATTGCCGGCAAAATTATCGTCAGGAAACTGTGCAAATATAAATAAGACTTTAATTGCGCCTTCTGAAGGAAGATATAACCCTCCTATTTCGCCGTTCCAAACGAATGATGGTGATGATGTACAATTATCAATTTCATCCCCAATATCAGCGTGAGTTAATAATAAAGGGATTAAGACAAACAAAAGAAAAAATAATTTTTTCATTTTCATACCTCTCTTTATAATTATTTTAAGTAAATCATTTTTCTATGCGAAGAAAAACGACTGCTAATTAAAGAATATATATAAACACCGCTTGGTAGATTTTCAGCATTGAATTCAACTTCATGTTCACCGGATGATTGATATTTGTCTATCAGTACTTTTACCTCCTTTCCTAAAATTGAGTAGACAATTATCCTTACATAGTCAGGTTTAGCTAAAGTGTATCTTATTTTTGTTATTGGATTAAATGGATTAGGATAGTTTTGATACAGTTTGTAAGTTAACGGCATATCAGAATTATTCTGTATAGATGTTATATAACCTAAGGTATCGCCATCAATAATGCAGCCTCTTAATACCATTGTTGGTCCGAGTTCAATATCCCATTGTTCGATAAGTCCAATACCGGCAGCAAGGTAATCTATCCAACTTTGTCCAGGATAACTTTCATCTACTGAATCTATTATTGTGTCTCGCTGTTGAAGATAATATCGAATTCCCATTACTATTGTGGTATCTCCAAATACTAATGCTGGGAACTTTTCTGTAACCTTAGCTAATGTGTAGGTTGTATCTTGATTGTTAATGTTAGTTTGAACAATCCAAGATTCGCCTGAATCGGCATCAAGTTTATAATACAACCAGTTGAGGCTAAAGGGATACTTATATACATGCAAGAGTGTGTCTAATACATATGTGCCATGATTAAAAAAAATTATTTTATTTCCCATTGAATCAACAGATGTTGAAATAATTTCATATCTCTCTAAACCACCAGTTGTACTATATTCCCACACATTCCCAACAGAAGAAGGGAAGAAGCTGTATGGATTGGGTCCTTGTGCAAAGACAATTACAGTTGCAAAAACAGATATTACAATTATTTTTTTCATATTTATTCTCCTAAATAGGTAAAGGGATTTTTTTATTATTGCAGTTCTATATTGGTTTTTTCATATTGTACCTCCCAATATTATTTTAATAATATTAACTTTCTGCTTGCAGAATATCCTTCTGTCCTTAATACGTATATGTAAACACCGCTTGAAAGGTTTGTAGCATTAAAGATAGTTTGATATTTGCCGGCAGGTTTTTCTTCGCTTACTAATGTTTGGACTTCTCTTCCCAATAAATCGTAAACTTTAAGAGAAACATGAGAATATTTTGAGATGATATACTTTATTGTGGTTGAGGGGTTAAATGGATTGGGGTAGTTTTGATATAATATATATTCAAAAGATAAATTATTTTCATTATTAATGGATGAGAGAATTCCATCACCTTCAACAAATAGAAGCAACGTGTCGTTTTGTTTAGAATTAGATATTAACTTTACCGTATCTCTAAAATATTCATTTGTTGAACTTCTCTTACAAGCAGTACATAAATCTACTCGCTCAAAAATGAATTTAATTGCTTCGTTATTTCTTAATTTTAACTCTAAGGGTCTTTTATAATTATGGGCAAAATAATATGGAAATGAAGAATCTTTTGTCGAAATAGTTAGCCAATATCCGTATATTGGATTAACAGAATAAAGAGAATTTATTGTAAGTGTAGAGTCATCAATATTATAAACATAAAGTGTATCGCCCCTGCCAAATATTTTCAAGCTATCCTTATCAACAGCTATTTGTTGCGCCCATGTGAGATTGAAGGAAAAACAAAAAAATAACGAAAAGTAATAGTACTTTTTCATATTGAACCTGTCAATATTATTTTAATAATATTAATTTTCTGCTTGCAGAATATCCGTCTGCCTTTAATATATAAAAGTAAACACCGCTTGAAAGGTTTGTAGCACTAAAGATAGTTTGATATTCGCCGGCAGGTTTTTCTTCGCTTACTAATGTTTGGACTTCTCTTCCCAATAAATCGTAAACTTTAAGAGAAACATGAGAATATTTTGAGATGATATACTTTATTGTGGTTGAGGGATTAAATGGATTGGGGTAGTTAGGGAATAACTTAAGATTATAATTATAAGGAATATTACCCCTATCGTTTATTGCAGTAACCGTGTCACCGTGGTCATCAACTATTAAATGACTAATATAAATGTCTGGGCTTGGATGATTAGTATCCTTCCTTGCAGCATCTCTATTAGAAACAAAGTATAAAGTTTTTCCATCTGGGGATATCCACGGATATTCATCCCATCCCCCAATCCAATATGACCAAGTATCGCTAACTTTTATCTGATATGCTTTTGAATTAATATTCAATTCGTAGACATCACCCCACCTATTATTTAATTTATCCCAATAGGTTACATACAATTGTGATTGAAGTGAATCTCCTGTATGATCATAAGCTGATATATAGCGACTGAAATAGGCTTTCTTTCTATCTGAAGTTATACTTAATCCCCTAATGTCTCCAGCTCCCAAAGGATGATTATAATTTGAGCTATCGATTATTTTCCAATCTTTTGTCAAGCTGTCCTTTTTATAAATACAAACTCCCATCCCTGCCCACCTGTCATTTATACAATAAAGAGTGTCAGGGCTTAATTCGTATGCATAATATTCTCCCGAATAAGAATTAATATTCGGTCCTAAATTAAGTGCAGGTTCCCAATCATTTGTTGTGCTATCCCAATAACTGCAGTATAAATCCCATGCACCATACCCGCCCCATTTGCTAAAGTATAATCGTTTACTATCTTTACTAATAACAGGACTTCTTAAAGGGCTACCATCATTTATGTAACTAATTAATTTTTTAGGAGACGACCATATATTATTATGCAATACCGAGCTAAAAATATCAGCATCTCTAAAGAAATAAATTGTATCCATAGAATTAGTTAATGATAACTCAGCTTCATAATGGCCAGGTAATGCAAAAGAATCTACTCTGACAGGTTCACTCCAAACTTCTTTTGCAAGCGGAGGATTAAAAGGATCCTGTGCAAGGATTTCTTCAGTAAGTAATATAGTAAAGAGAGCTATGAGAATTTTAGTAATTACTTTCAGTTTATCTTCCTAATTTGAAATTTTTTATAAGTAAACACATTTGATAATAACTTATCCCTAATTATTTCTTTCGATACATAGAATTTTATTAGGAGCTTTACTCCCAATAGAGTAGTTGTAGTGAATTCAAGAAATTCACAGAAATCTCCATTATTAAGGGGGTAGAAATCTGAAAGGTTTGAATTATTTTTTAATAAACTTGGGCCCAATTCAATTTTATGAAAAATGGGTTTCTCATACACATCATGTTTATATAAAAAATAGGATTGAGCCGTAGGATGGTTGACAAATACATTTTGTGCAATTGATATCTTAAAACTTAGGCACAAAAAAAATAAATAGAGGAAAAATCTTCTCATAAATACTCCCCGAAGTATTTAAAGTAATTTAAAACTAACTAAGAAAAAGAAACACTTACGGTAATGCGGAAAAAACTTTCTAATTAAACCCAGGGCTCGTAAAAAATAGTTCCCAATTTCAAACCCCGTAATAAAGTAGTTTTTTAATTTTATAATGTCAATGTTTTAATTAAAAAATCTTTCATCTTTTTGTCTTTAAATAAATCCGTTTATTGAAAAATTGACCGGGTGGTTGATTCAATAAAATAGCACTTGGCGTGATTGTTGCAATTATAAAGGCAGTAGAAACTATTTGGGAAGATCATGAAACAGAAGTTTACTTTATCTCTATCATTACTAATTTTATTTTTATTCGTATCAATTCAAACTAATTATCCTCAAAGCTTTCTAACCGTAAACGGAAATAAAATAGTAGATCAAAACGGACAAGAAATATATTTCAAAGGAATGGGCCTTGGCGGCTGGCTGGAACCGGAAGGCTACATGTTCGGAATGTCGAGCTTTGCTAATTCGCCGTCGCAGATACAACAGAAAATTCAAGATTTAATCGGAGTAGATAACACCAATTTATTTTACAGTAATTTTAGAAAAAATTTTGTTACCGAAAGCGATATTAAAGCACTAGCATCGTGGGGATTTAATTTGGTGCGATTGCCTTTTCATTATAACATTTTAACTCCGCCGGACTCACCGGGCGTTTATTCAGCAAGCGGCTTTGCGCTTTTCGACAGCTTAATTTCCTGGTGCAAGAAATATAATATTTATGTTATACTCGATTTGCATTGCGCCCCCGGCGGTGAAAGCAACAACACAATTTCCGATTACGATCCTTCGGTTCCTTCTTTGTGGCAGGATACAGCAAAGCAGACTAGGACAGTTGACATCTGGAGAACAATTGCAAGCCGGTACAAAAACGAGCCGACCATTGCAGGCTATGATCTTCTTAATGAACCTGCTTGGACCTTGCCAAATAATAATCAGCCGCTGCACGATCTTTATGTAAGAATTACAAACGCAATTCGCTCCGTAGATACAACTCATATTCTTTTTATTGAAGGCAATTGGTACGCCACTGATTTTAGCGGTCTAACTCCGCCGTGGGATAAAAAGATGGCTTACAATTTTCACAAATATTGGAATGTAAATAATTCCGGTTCTATTCAAAATTATTTGAATCTTAGAAGCACATACAATGTGCCGCTGTGGCTTGGTGAAACAGGAGAGAATTCAAACTCATGGTTTACTGATTGTGTTACCTTAATGAAGCAATACGACATCGGCTGGTCCTGGTGGACTCTGAAAAAATTCAGTACTATCAATGCGCCGCTTAATGTTCCTATTACAAGCGACTATCAGCAGCTTTTAAGTTATTGGGAAGGTAAAGGAACAAAGCCGTCGGTTACATTTGCAACTAATGCTTTGCTTCAGATGGCAAGCAATTTAAAATATGAATATTGCATTTTCCAAAACGATATGATTGATGCTATGATGCGCCAGCCAAATGATAATTCCACTTTGCCATTTGCGGATAATAATATTCCCGGAATTGTTTACGCCGACAATTATGATTTGGGAAAAATTACTTATGCTTATAACGATGCTGACTATCAAGATATAAACGGCACTTCCTGGAACTCGGGCTGGAGCTATCGAAATGATGGTGTTGATATTGAACAGTGTAACGATCTGCCGACAAACGGCTATGATGTTGGCTGGATAAATTCAGGCGAGTGGATGAAATATACTGTTAATATTTCTCAAGCAGGTTCTTATAATATTGATATTCGTTATGCATCAAACCAGGCAGACGGAAAATTTATTTTAAAGTTGGATGGAAATATTATTTCTTCAATTGTTACTGTTCCCGTTACCGGCGGATGGCAGACCTGGCAGACAATGACGCTGCAAAATATTCAACTGCCTGCCGACAAACATAGCTTGATGATTCAATTTTTATCAGGCGGATACAATTTGAATTATTTTATGTTTTCTTCAAATGTTACCGGAGTAAAAAACGAAAAGAAACACGAATTCACTTTCAGCCTGAATCAGAATTTTCCTAATCCTTTTAACCCGTCTACGGAAATAAAATATTCAATTCCATCAAGAAGTTTTGTTACTCTTAAAGTTTATAATATTCTTGGTAATGAAGTGAGAACATTAGTTAATGAAAATAAAGAAGCTGGAGAATATTCAATTAATTTTAATGCTAATAATTTACCTTCGGGAGTTTATTTTTACAGAATTAATGCCGGGAATTACACTGGGCTAAAGAAAATGATTTTGTTGAAGTGAATTTATTTTTATTATTATAATAAATTTTATTTTATCAATTTAATAAGAGAATAATTATATCGTTATCAATTTATCAGCGTTCTTGTTGTTATCTTTTTACGAAACCATTGGCATTATTAATGTCGTAAAAACCCAGTAAGCGGAATTATACAGCTCCTTTTTTTTGTGTTGGGAAAAGCCTTCTTCTTTTTGGAAGGCTTTTTCTTTAGAAGAATTAGAGACCGCATATCGCCGGTATTAAATCTAATATTATAAAAAAATATCATTTAAAAGAGTTCATTAAAAACTTTTCAGAGCCGAAACATGAAAATTATTTACGGTATTAAACACACCATATTTATTTTAATTCTTGTTTTAATTTTTACAAATTTTTCTTCAGCGCAAACCGCGACACTTCAAGCAACATTATCTTTAAAGTATGAAAACGGAATTGCAATACCTTTTCAAAACGGAATGCCTGTTCCAACATTTGAAAAACAAGACAGGCAAACAATTGACCTGGATGGAACATGGAAGAAACAAAGATTTACTGCCGACCACAATATTTCCCTTGCTGCAAGGGACTCTGCCGGTTTTGCCAATCTAATTACCGAAGCACAAAACAGATTTTCTCCAAGCTATAATGACAGCAGCTGGGACACGAAATCAATTCCTTCTGTAGAAAACACAATGTACGCATATCCAAAGGTTCCGGAATATTATGAGGATGGTGTTTGGTACCGCCGGAGCTTTAATGTGCCGGATAGTTTAAGCGGGAAATTTTTTAAGCTGATGTTTTATGCTGTCAATTATACTGCCGATGTTTGGCTGAACGGTCATTATCTCGGCTATCATGAAGGCGGTTATACTTCTTTTGCTTTTGATGTTTCTAAATATCTTAATTTCAACGGCTCAAATTTATTAGCGGTTAGAATTGATAATCCGCCATGGGGAAAAAGAAACGATATTGTCCCTTATACAGAATGTGACTGGTTCAATTACACAGGAATTGTTCACGATGTTTATCTTGAAGTGTCAAATCCAATTTCTGTAATTCGAACCAATGTTGTTCCGTTGGATACAACAGGAAATCTTCAGACGACAGTGGTCTTGCTGAACAAGAGCGGTTCAGCAGCTCAAGCAAATGTTCAGATCGATATTTATAATGCGCAGATTGATTCAGCAAACATTCAATCAGAAAAAGCTTCTGCGTTGATTGGTTCATTGGCACAAGTTTCCGGAATTACTAATAACACAGTTTCAATTGATAATGATTCAGTCACTGTTTGGAGAACCCAGCTGCAAGTAAACAATCCGCGACTTTGGTCGCCGCAAAATCCTAATTTGTACGTAATGAAAATTACATTAAAAGACAGCGGAAAAGTTATTGATGAATATTATACTCAATTCGGTATTAGAAAAATTACAACCGACAGCGCTAAAGTTTTACTAAACGGACATGTTATATTTTTTACCGGAGTTGCGCGGCATGAAGATCATCCGGTTTACGGAAGAAGCATTCCTGACAGCGTTATTTATTCTGACCTTCTAAAAATAAAAGGCTTGAATGCAAATATGATTAGAACAGCTCATTATCCAAATTCTCCGTTTACATATTTGCTTGCGGATAGAATGGGCTTTGCAATTCTTGAAGAAGTTCCCGTTTGGCAATTTGACGATCCGAATGCTTTTATAATTCAAAATAATTCGCGGCATATTCATCAGCAAATGTTTCGAGAAATGGTTTTCAGAGATTATAATCGACCTTCTATTTTTTTATGGAGTACATGCAACGAATGTTTAGATTTAACGAACAGAACAATTTACATACAAACGATCAGAGATGATTATAAAAATAATTATGATGATGGAAGATTATTAACCGAATCTGCAGCAGCCGACAGACCGGGACCGGAAGATCCTTCTGTTGAATATTGCGATGTTGCTGGCTGGACGATGTACTTCGGAGTTTTTTACGGCAGCGATTATTACAGCGGGACAAAAACCTTTTTACAAACAGCGAATTCATATCATCCGACAAAACCAATATTAGATACTGAGTTTGGATATTGGTCAACAGAAAATAACAGCACACAAAATGCTCAGGCGTTAACTTTCTACAGCACGTTTAAAGCGTTTTCGGAAGATGCCGCCTTAAAAACTGACGGAACCATTAATCCAAATGGCGGTTATTTAATGGGCACAACCTGGTGGTGTGCATTTGATTGGTATTCAGCCGGGCATCCAACCGGTTTTGAAAGCATGGGAATTTATTCGATGGACAGAACTACCGCAAAGTTTGTTGCGAAATATATGATTCCGCAATACCAGCCGTATTTTAATAAAGGCGGGATGGAGGTTACGGGAATAAAAGATAATAATTTGGCAAACTCTATTCCGCTTAGTTTTAAACTTTCACAAAACTATCCGAATCCTTTTAATCCATCAACAACTATTCATTATGAAATTCCAAATTCAGGAATAGTTACTTTAAAAATTTATGATGTGCTGGGTAGAAATGTAGAAACGCTTGTTAATCAATATCAGACGAAGGGTAAGTATGATATTAATTTTAATGCAAACAAACTTTCAAGCGGAATTTATTTCTATCAGCTAAACTCCGGAAGTTTTAATTCGACAAGGAAGATGCTTTTATTAAAATAAAATTGATTGCTGAAAAAATAAGAAGACGCAATTCATTTTATTAGAATAATAAAATTCATTTTATCAATTTAATAAGATGTTCGTTGTTAAAATGAATTGATTTCATTTTTGTTTTGTTTCCGTATGCTTAGTCCAATTGAGGAATTGGCATTATTTGTGACTTACTACAAAAAAACAGGAAAAATATTTGCAAGTTGATTTTACTTTTTTAGATAGCCTAATTCTTCTCGTTTATTTAATTATTGTTTTAAGCCTGGGCTTTTATTTTTCCAGCAAGAAAGATCAAAGTTATGAAGATTACTTTCTTGCAGGGAAAAAAATGGGCTGGTTTACAATTGGGCTTTCTATATTTGCAACCAACATTTCCAGCGAACACTTTATCGGCTTAGCCGGCGCGGGTGCTTCCAGAGGGCTTGCCGTAGGTCAGTTCGAATTAATGGCTGTCTTTATTTTAATTTTACTAGGATGGATTATTGCACCGATTTATATTAAATCCGGAGTTGTTACTACCCCGGAATTTCTAGAAAAAAGATTTGACCCTTCATTAAGAAAACCATTCGCAATCATTTCTATTGTCATTTATATTTTTACAAAAATTTCTGTTGCTCTTTTTGCCGGCGGCATTCTATTCTACAAAATGTTCGGATTAAATATTTATACCTCAGCAATAATGATCGTGCTGTTTACCGGACTTTATACGGTCCTTGGCGGTGCAACATCAGTTATGAAGACTCATGTTTTTCAGGGAATTGTTTTAATTGTCGGCGCATTGTTATTAACTATTTTTGGATTGAAAGCTGTCGGCGGTTTTTCAGGTTTGCAGGCAAAGTTACCGCCGGATTTCTTTAATATGTTTAAATCAATTAAAGATCCGGATTATCCATGGACGGGAGTAATTTTTGGCGCGCCGATTCTTGCATTCTGGTATTGGATTACCGATCAATATTTTATTCAAAAAATTCTTTCTGCAAAATCAATCAATGATGCTCGCAGAGGTTCATTGTTCGCTGCACTGCTAAAAGTGCTGCCTATTTTTATTTTGGTGCTGCCGGGTCTAATTGCCGCAACTATGTTTCAGGATATTAAAGGTGATGAAGCATATCCAATGCTGCTTGCAAGCAATATTCTTCCGATTGGAATAAAAGGAATTGTTTTAGCCGGTTTACTGGCGGCGATTATGTCGTCGTTGGCGAGCGTATTTAATACGGTAGCGGCGCTGTTTACAAACGATTTTTACAAAGTAAATCATCCGGACGCATCTGACCGCGAATTAGTTTTAGTTGGAAGATTAACAACAACAGCAATAGTAATATTTGCAATTATTTGTGTTCCGCTGGTAAAGCTAATTAGTTCGCAGGTATATCTTTATTTACAAAGCTTGCAAGGATACATTAGTCCTCCAATTACCGCTGTATTTCTTTGGGGATTTATTTTGAAGAAAATAAATGCGAAAGCTGCAATAACCACTTTAATTGTTGGTGAATGCATCGGCTTCCTTCGTTTAATTTTAGAATTAGTTTACGGAACAAATCTAAAGGGAATGGGAATTTTATCTGTGTTGGTTCAAATTAATTTTCTACACTTTTCAATTTTCTTATTTTTATTCAGCACAGCTATCATTCTCATCTTAAGTTATTTACCGCAGAGAGAAAAAAAATCAAAATTATCTTCAATTCAATATTTAGTTCCGAATAGTTTTTCCGAATTGGGTATAAATTTTTCAAATAATCCTTCGAAGGCATCTCTTCGAATAAATGTTATGATGTCGGCTTTTATTCTTTTAGTAATAATAGGTCTTTGGAGTTTATGGTTCTAAAAAATTTCTTAATTAATGTTCAAATAATTAACTGTTAATTAATAATAAAAAAGGAAGATAACATATGAAAAAAGTTATTCTGCCTGTTCTATTCGTGCTTCTAGCCTGGTCATTTGTTTCTTACGGACAAGGAACCATGCTGGAAAGTTTCGATAATTTTGCTGCCGATACTTTGTATCAGTATTCCACTGAAGGGCACGCAAGCTATATTAACTTCTCTGAGAATACTACAGATAAAATGCAGGGATTGGCATCTCTTGATGTTCATGCTCAGATCGATTCAATTCATTCGTGGGGAAGCTACGCAATGTTTGTTTACCGTTTGCCTAGCGGCGCTACGCCGATGGATTGGAGTTCAAGCGACACAGTAAAATTGTGGATCAAAGTTGTTAAAGCTCCTTTGCATCCTAGCAACATGGTTTTTAGAATTCATATTGCAGATCAGGATGCGCCTGGCGATCCAGTTGAAGAATGGATTTATGAGAATGATGTTGTATTATCTCAAACATCAGACTGGATACAGCTTAAGATTCCTTTAATTGCTAGAAATCAAACCGGTGGAGATAATCCGGATACAACTGGATTCATTATAGCTCCTTCTAGCTGGGGCATGCCGACTAATAATAAAAAGTTTGACGCAGATAAAATTGTCGGATGGAATATTGCTTTAGTTTCAACCTCCATGGCAAACGATTCTATGGAAGTTATGTACGATGGTTTTGAAAGAACCGGAAACAAACCAGTTCCTTTTGTAATTTTTAATGGCGTTGCAACTCCAAGTAATTTGTCTCCATGGCAATGGGGAAATGCAGGATATGAAGTTGTCCAGGGTGCAGGCCCGGTTCCAAATTCAAATGCTATTAAGTGGACATTAGGAGATCAATGGAGCTCCGGATGGAATGGTATTGGTTACTCTGTTGCACCTCCATTTGATTTGGGCGGCGCTTGGCAAGTAGACAGTTTAAAGTTTATGATGAAAACAGATAAGCCTAATGTAGCATTAAGAGCACAGTTCGAAGATGGCTCCGGACACGAAGGATATGCTTTTAACGCTGCAAGCGATACCAACTGGCATCAATATGCTTTACCGCTTCGTAACTTTGTTATTCAGAGCGACGGCGCTCCAACATTTGATTCGACTAAAGTTTCTGTATTCCAATTTATGACAAACGGCGATACTACCGGAATACTAAACCATGTTATTTATTTATCTAATGTTTG
The DNA here is from genome assembly GCA_023475265.1 of Bacteroidota bacterium. GTDB lineage: Bacteria > Bacteroidota > Ignavibacteria > Ignavibacteriales > Ignavibacteriaceae > FEN-1297. The sequence continues at coordinate 37,159 of JAMCWE010000022.1, read as the reverse complement.
GACTGGCACTCCAAAACTAGACTTCATTCCACCGGTTGCGCCTCAGGCAGTTATGGGCGTTGCCAACAATAATAGTTCAAATACAATTATTTGGAATGATGTGCCCGGTCAATCTGGTGAGACGTATAATGTTTATTATTCATTTAAGCCTATTACCGATATTACTTCGCCTGATGTTGAAATAGTTGCAACAGGAATTGTTCATGGAATTCAATCGGCTACTCATATTCTAAAAGCTCCCGGTACGGATCAAAATGTTTCTTATTATTATGCTGTTGTTTGTAAAAGTGGAGCCGGAATTTTGGGGTCGCCTGGCGGAACTAATTCACCACTTACAAATATGGCAAAAGGTGTTACTACTATTCATTGGGGCGCACCTGCTAATTTCAAAGCAGATGCTGATCTGAGTGAATGGGCAGGCATTCCATCTTTCAGAATGTTCCCAAGCGATCATAGCGGCACTGTTGTACAGAATACAAATATCAAGAGCGATACAGTTTGTTCTGCCGATGCTTACTTAGCTGCCGATGCAAACTATTTATATGTTGCATTCCACGTTAATGCAAGCAACGTTTATTATGATCCTAACTTAGATGCACTTGGTAATTCATATTTAAATACCAGTCCTGATCTTTTCATAGGTCTTTATGATTGGCATGGAGTTCCTCACGCTGGTTTGCAAAGCGGTGCTCAGCCTGATTATCATATCAGATTTTCTCAGAATCATATTAGAATTGATAATATGGGTGTTGATTCTTTGGAAGTATACGGACCGGATTATGCTTGGAACCCCACTAGATTTCCTGATCCACTTGCCGGCTACAATGTTGAAGCAAGAATTCCTTGGACAGATTTAGCTCATAAAGCTGACGGTGGAGCCACAAGAAGCGATAATTTATTTGTTCCTCAAGAAGGCATGAGATTACCAATTGACTTTGAGATCAACAGCGTTAGTCCTGGTGCAACTCAAAGAGATGGGCAATTAGATTATTCACCTATTGCTCAAGGCAATTCATGGTCTAGTGTTGCAGTTTGGACTTATACCTGGATTGGTAACAAATGGACAGTTACCGCGGTTGATAATCAAAAGCAAACCGTTAACAGTTATAAGTTAGCTCAAAATTATCCGAATCCATTTAACCCTTCAACAACAATTCAGTATTCTATTGTTCAGCCTGGAAAAGTTTCATTGAAGGTGTTCGATGTACTTGGACGCGAAGTAGCAACTTTGGTAAATCAATATCAAGGTTCGGGAAATTACACTGTGAATTTCGATGCTTCAAAGCTTGCAAGCGGTGTGTATTTCTATCAAATTCAATCTGGTGCATTCCAGAGTGTTAAGAAAATGATGTTACTCAAGTAACTCATTGCACAATTGTGGAGACGCACCTGCCTGCCGGTAGGCAAGTTGCGATGCGTCTCTACATTTTAATTTTTTTATTCGAATGATTTTTAATTCATTTTACTAATTGGGAATAGATCATGTGTAATTTCGATACTATGAAGGTGATCAACTTTAAATATCTTTTTGAAAAAGCTCAAAAAATTTTCCTTGTATCCCTCTTGATCATTTTTTCCTTCAACATGCCTTTTGTGAATTCAAATTTTATTTATGCCGGAACTACCGGAAAGCTAGCCGGAAAAATTTTAGATTCACAAACCGGCGAACCTGTTATCGGCGCTAACGTAATGATTGATGGAACCTACTTAGGAGCTGCAGCCGACGTTGACGGCTATTATTACATTAACAACATTCCCCCGGGCGATTATACCGTAATAATCAGCTCGGTTGGTTATGAAAAAACTGTTGTAAGAAAAGTTCCGATCAAAATTGATTTGACTTTTAGACTTGATGTAAAATTGAATCCAACTACAATCAGCGCTAAAGAAGTAGTGATCAATGCTCAAAGACCGCTAGTTCAAAAAGATTTAACATCAACTTCAGTAACAATATCTTCAAACGATATTAAGATGATGCCTGTTGAAAGTGTGGGACAAATAATCAATCTGCAAGCCGGAGTAGTCGGCGGACATTTTAGAGGAGGCCGCTCGGATGAAGTTGCTTACCTTGTTGACGGACTTCCGGTGACCGATGCTTTTAATGGCTCTCTTCCGCTTCAAGTTGAAAATTCATCAATCAGAGAAATGGAAGTTATAAGCGGAACCTTTAATGCAGAATATGGCCAGGCAATGTCCGGAGTTGTAAACATTGTTACTCAAGATGGCTCACAAAATTTTCATGGTTCGTTGTCGGCATATGCTGGCGATTATGTAACAAGGCATACGGATCTTTTCCCCAATGTTGGAAAGTTAATGTCGTTAAGAACGAAAGATTATGAATTCAGTTTAAGCGGCCCATCAATGATTTTAAATCATTTAACTTTCTTTACAACAGGCAGATATTATCATGACGACGGTTATTTATACGGCCGAAGAATTTATAACGTTTCAGATAAATCTCCTTATCAACTAAAAGACCAAAGTGGAAATGCTATTCTTGATCAGAATGGAAATCCAATTTACATTATTCCGCACACCGGAGATTCTTCCTTTGTTCCAATGAATCCTACAGAACGATATTCTTTCAACGGTAAGTTAACTTATTCTCTTCCGGTTGTAAAATTAACTTACAGCGTATTCTGGAATAAAGACTGGAATAAATATTATGATCATGCTTGGTCATGGACTCCAGACGGAACAATGAACAACTACATGAATAACTGGATACACAGTTTTCAAATTTCTCACGTTCCATCTCAAAGCATTTATCAAACCTTGAAGTTCGCAGTTAACAGGTATGATTATCGCGGTTATGTTTATGCCGATCCTTACGATCAGCGTTACGTAGATCCATATCAAGGCGCTCCAATTTCAAATTACACATTTCAATCCGGCGGCCAGCAGTCCGGACGTTATGAGAGAGAGACAATTCAAAGTATTCTTCAGTGGCAGTTAAATGCACAAGTTTCAAAGGAACATAAAATTGGCGTCGGCGCAGAATTCGATTGGTACAAACTTTATAACCATTCTTATAGTGAAGTAAATTTAACTCCGAACGATACCGTCTTTACTTTGGGTTATCGCCAATTGGGAACACCGGATAATCAAGCTTATACAAAATATCCAACAACATTTTCAGCGTACATTCAAGACAAAGCCGAATATGATATAATGATTATCAACTTTGGATTACGCTTTGATTATTTCAGACCCAATTCACAATATCTTACTGATCTAAGAAATCCGCTTCGCGATACAAATTTTGCCAATGCGGGACAAATGGTTGAGGCTACTCCCAAGATGCAGCTTAGTCCTCGATTAGGAATTTCGTTTCCGATTACCGACAAAGGTATAATCCATTTTTCTTATGGCCATTTTTTCCAAATTCCTAGTTTTTCAAATTTATATGTTAACTCAGATGAAATTGTACCGTTGAGTTCATCGCTTGCAACCGTGATGGGAAATCCAGATTTAAAAGCTCAGAAGACAGTTATGTATGAAGTCGGATTGCAGCAAGCTCTTACCAATGATCTCTCATTAGATTTTACAGTTTATTACCGCGATATTCGAAATTGGCTGGGCATGGAAATCATCAACACTTATCAAGGTGTAAATTATGCGCGCTATATTAATAGAGATTATGCAAACGTTAGAGGATTTATAGTTTCTCTTGATAAAAGATTTTCTGATTTCTTCAGTGCGAAGTTAGATTACACTTATCAAATTGCTGAAGGCGACGCTTCCGATCCAATGTCTGTTTTCTATAACAATCAAACAAATCCTCCAATTGAAACGAACAAAATATTTGTTCCGTTAGATTGGGATCAGAGATCGACATTAAATTTATCACTCAATTTTGGCCAGGCTAATGATTGGAGCGCCGGGTTTATTTTTAATTACGGTTCAGGCTTTCCATACACCGAAGATGTGCGGGTCTCTGAAGGATTACGTTTTGAAAACGGCGGTATGAAACCTCCGACATATAATGTTGATTTAAGAGCAGAAAAATATTTCAAAATTGGTGGAATCGATTTGAGTGCATTCCTTTTAGTTTATAATCTATTAGATATTAAGAACGAATGGAATGTTGACGCAGCAAGCGGAAGAGCCAATATTGACTTGTATACTTACCTTGCAGGACCAATTATAGGATTAAATACAATCCAGCAATACACAAACAATCCCGGAAATATTTCTACGCCAAGGCAGCTTCGCATTGGTTTAAAACTAGGCTTTTAGGATATATCGATTAGGAGATTATAGAATGAAAGGTAAATTATTAATCATATTTTGTTTCTTAACTGCTGCATTCAATTTTACGTCAGCACAAATTGAAAATGGCCAGGTCGATCCGCGAATACAACAATATCGAAATGATCCTTACGGAAATTTTCAATACCGCAGACAAGGAATAATGGTTGGGAATAGAGTCAACACTCTTTTTTATAACGATGGCGAAGTTGGTAAATGGCTTTTCGCTCCCACAGTTGAGTGGCCGGCTGGATCAGGGCATAATTATCTTGATGGGCAGGCAATATTAATTGGTGCAAGAGTTACAACCCCAACAGGGAAAAAAATTAATCCAATCATATCTGCTTATCGCGAAGAATACAGCATGGACCCTGTAACTCAAGTTCCATGGGGATTGGAGCCGGTACCGGGATATTTCAATCCATCTGGTACTAGTCCTGCAATAAGTATTGATCCGACATCATATCCGGAAGCCTGGCCATCAGCGCTTGGTTTGGATCCTTCGTGGAATGGAAAGTGGTACGGATATTTTGGTAAGAATGTAATGAACGCCGACTTTGAAACTTTTTTTGTATTGGATGATTCGCAGGATAAAAAATTTACATTACCGCCTTACAATTATTTTCCAATTGCTAGCGACTCAAACCGCGGCGGCTTAGGCTTGCGCGTTGAAGTTCGCGGATTTCAATGGTCTCATGTTTTAGCAGAAGATATAATTTTTTGGCATTATGATATTGTTAATTTATCCGATCGTACTTATGACAGTACAGGTTTTGGATTTTATGCTGATCCTGGAGTAGGCGGCGCAAATTCAACTGAACCTGGCAACAGCGCATATTTTAATACTGCTTTAGATATTGCCTACTCCTGGGCGCCGTCCGGTATTGGAAATCCTGGCAACTGGAAAACCGGTTATCTTGGTTACGCTTATTTGGAAAGTCCCGGCAATCCTTTCGATGGAATTGATAACGATCAGGACGGAATGATTGATGAGAGAAGAGACGATAATATCGATAACAATCACAATTGGGTTTCATATACCGATTTAAATGGAAACGGTAAATGGGATCCGGGTGAACCATTAAATGATGATGTGGGTAGAGATGGCCTTGGCCCTTGGGATCCTAGTTACACTGGCCCAGATGAAGGCGAAGGCGATGGCGTTCCAACGCACGGTGAACCACACTTTGATGAAACCGATAAGGACGAATCAGATCAAATTGGTTTAACGGCAGTTTCTATCTATATATTAGCTGATAAAGGTCCAACCGGCGGCTGGCCAAAGAATGATGATGTAATGTGGGGAAAAATGAATAATGGTTTCAGAGATACTTTAGTTCAGAACACAAATATCAGTATGGTTTTTGCTTCCGGTCCTTTCATACTTGGAAAAGGTTTGCGGGAAAGATTTTCTCTTTCAATAATAATGGGAAATGATTTGGACCAATTATTATTTAATAAAGAAACGGTTCAGCAAATCTATAATGCGAATTATAATTTTTCTAAGCCTCCATACACGCCGCATGTTAACGCAGTTGCCGGCGATAGAAAAGTATTTTTGTATTGGGATAATGTTGCCGAACAATCAAGAGACTCATTCCTTGGATTTGAAAACAACGATCCCAAACAAGGATACAAAAAATCTTTTGAAGGCTACACAATCTACAGAAGTTTGGAACCTCAGTTCAACGATGTAAAACTTATTACCGATTCACAAGGTGAACCAAAGTATTGGAAACCGATTGCCCAGTTTGATTTAGCCGATTCAATTTCGGGCCCGGATCCGGTTGGAATTAACGGAGCGCATTTTTGGAGAGGGAGCAATACCGGCTTACAACATTCGTTTGTCGATACCACAGTTGAAAATGGTAAAACATATTATTATGCAGTTTGCTCTTATACAAAAGGTGATCCGAATAGAGGAACGCACGGATTACAGCCAACCGAATGTTCAAAAATTATAAGACAAGATTATGCCGGCAATATTACTTTCGTTGATATCAATTGCGCGGTTGTAACTCCTAATGCGCCGGTTGCGGGCTACGTACCGCCGCAAGTCGTCGGAAATTTAAGCAGAGTTACAAGCGGCCTCGGCACGGGTTCCATTACAGGAATAAATGTTTTTAATCCGCAGACAATTCTTGACGGCGCAAATTACATTATTAAATTTAATTCCCAGGGTACAATTCCAAATTACAAAACGGTTTCATACAGCGTTGTAAAAAATTATAATGGGGTTGCAGATACTTTGGAAAGCAATGTTGATGCAACAGTTTTTGGCAGTACGGTATTTAGTCCTCCGTTTGATGGAATTGTTTTTTCATTTAATAATGATACGACAGTTGCAATCAACGATACATTAACAGGATGGTATGTCGGAACCAGCAATCTTAATTTAGCAGTTATTCCAGATATGACATCGCCGAGTTTGGATGTTCATTGGCCGGCAGATTATGAAATGGAATTTTATGATCATACGGTTGCAACAACTCCTTACAACAAGATACCTGTGAATTATTCAATTATTAATATGAACACCGGCGATACTGTAAAAAGCGAAATAATAGATAATGATAAATCAAAATCATTAACGCTTGGTGATGATATAGTTTTTATTCAGCCTGTGAATAATCAAGTAAAATATTCCTGGAGAATTCATTACCAGCCGCCGCAGAATCCGGCAATAACTCCAATTTATCCCCAGCCTGGAGACAAGTTCAGAATATATACAATCAAACCATTTCAAAGTGGCGACTACTTCAGCTTTACAACTAAGTCGTCAGCCGTAAGCAATTCTTTGGCAAACAAAACTTTAGCAAATATTACCGTAGTACCCAATCCGTATATTGCAGCAGCTTCTTGGGAGCCAAGAACATTATTTACAACAGGCCGCGGTGAAAGAAAAATAGATTTCACACACCTTCCTGCTAAATGCACAATTAGAATTTATACAATTGCCGGCGCACTTGTAAAAACATTGTACAAAGATGATTCAAACTTAAGCAGCGGCGGTGCAATATCATGGAATCTTGTTTCTGATGACGGAATGGATGTGGCGTTCGGAATTTATGTGTTTCATGTAGACGCACCCGGAATCGGCGAATACATCGGCAAATTTGCAGTAATTAAATAGCGGAGATAAAAGATGAAAATCAGAGTTTTAATTATTTTATTATCAACGGTCTTAATCTCTTCGATAACTTTTTGTCAAAGTGATTTTATTTCTAATGTTTCCAAAAAAGGAACTACTGCAGCTTCATTTCTTTCCATTGGTCAAGGCGCCAAAGCAACCGCAATGGGGAGTGCCTTTGTTGCTGTCTCCGACGATCAAAGTGCATTCTTCTGGAATCCCGCAGGCTTAGCAAAACTTGAAGGCGTGGGAATTATTTTCGATCATACAAATTGGATTGCTGATGTAGCTTACAATTATGTTGCCGCCTCATATAACCTCGGTGGAATGGGAACGGTTGGATTTAGTTTTACATCATCTTCTTACGGGGATATGAAAGTAACAACCGTTGATGCGCCAAACGGCACAGGCCAAATATTCAACGCATCGGACATTGCTTTCAGTCTTGGCTATGCAATTAATTTAACAGATAATTTTGCAATCGGGTTTAATCCCAAAGTAGTTTATCAATCAATTTGGCAGGCAAATGCAATAGGATTTGCAATGGATCTTGGCGTTCAATATAAAACGCCTTTTGACGGAATAATGCTTGGAATGTCTGTATCAAACTTCGGAACAAAAATGCAAATGCAGGGTAACTCAACTTTAGTAATATATGATCCCGACCCCACAACAACAGGCAACAACGGAAAAATTCCCGCTAACTTAAGTACAGACTATTGGGCGCTACCATTAACGTTTAGAGTTGGGCTTGCCTACAGCCCGATCTCAACCGAAAAACATAAATTCACAATTGCCGTTGATGCTTTACATCCGAGCGATAATTATGAAAGTATTAACATCGGCGGCGAATATGTTTTTGACGACATTTTAGCAATCCGCGGCGGATACAAATCTTTGTTCTTAACAGATTCCGAAGAATCATTTGCACTTGGTTTTGGAGTGAAGCAAATATTTTTAGGCAATCTAGCAGTAAGGTTAGATTATGCGTATCAAAATTTCGGACGCTTAAATAATATTCAAAAATTTACTTTGGGAATTGCATTCTGATTAAAAAATAATTTAAGAAGATTAGGTATTTAAAATGAAAAAAATTTATTTACTATTTATTCTTGCAGGCATACTGACTTTATTTTCAGTAAACGTTTTTGCGCAATGGACAAAAACCATTCTTCCCAATCCCCCGGGAGGTCATGGGGCATTACCCGGCAGAGTTATTTCTTTGGAAGCCGACGGTTCAGATATTTATGCTGGTACGCTTGGCGGTAATCTTTATTTATCACAGGATAATGGAAGCAGTTGGGTGTATATTGATTCAGGCCTAACTACATCGGATATAAATGTAATCCTAAAAAATTCTAATAACCTATACATTGGAACATACGGCAGCGGAGTATTTGTTTCGAATGATAACGGAAAAAGTTGGAAAAATTCAGGATCATCCCTGTCTAACAATAATGTTTACACGCTTGCAATCCTCGATTCAAATTTATTTGCCGGAACCTGGGGCGGAGGTATTTTTATTTCATCCGATAATGCTTCTACCTGGAAACAAGTTAACAATGGTTTAAATAATTTAAATATTAGATCGCTTGGAATAAAAGGAACTCGTCTTTATGCCGGCACCTGGGGCGACGGAGTTTATTTGTCTGATGATTACGGCGCAAGCTGGACACAAAGTAATTCAGGCATAAATAAATTATTTATTTATACAATTGTTACTGATGGACCAAATGTTTATTTGGGCAACGATGAAGGAGTTTATTCAACTTCTAATAATGGTTTTAGCTGGAACTTAATGAACAACGGTTTAACGAACACCTACATTCGTGCGCTCGTTGTACTTCATCCAAATTTAATTGTAGGAACGTCGGGCGACGGAGTTTTTGTTTCTTTAAACAGCGGTTCGTTGTGGACTCCTACCGACACGGGCTTAACCGACGGTTATATTTACAGCCTTGCTATTAGCGGCTCTAAGTTATTTGCGGGATCTTTAAACGGAGAAATTTGGACGAGGTCATTATCTGAAGTTATTACAGATGTAAAAGATCATTCGCAGAATATGATAGCTAATAACTATTCGCTTTATCAAAACTATCCTAATCCGTTTAATCCGACGACAAACATTTCTTACCAATTACTAAAGAGTGGATTTGTTTCAATTAAGATTTATAACGCAATAGGTAAAGAAATAGAAACTTTAGTAAATGAAAATCAAGACGCAGGTTCGCACACATTAAAATTCAATGGGGAGAATTTATCCAGCGGTGTTTATTTCTATCAATTACGGGCTGGAGATTTCACTTCAATTAAGAAAATGATTTTACTTAAATAAAAAATCTTTTGGCGGAGATAGAGAATTTTCTATCTCCACAAAAATATTTCAATTGTAGAAGGTATTTAAATGAAAAGTATTGTTTATCTAGCTGCACTTATAATTTTATTTTTATCTCCGGCTTTGTCTTCAAAAGAAAAACAAATTAAAAAAGAAGAAGTAATAGACAAAAAAGTTAAAGAGCTTCTTTCTCAAATGACTCTCGAAGAAAAAGTCGGGCAAATGACTCAAGTTACTATTGAAACCGTAGCTAAACAGCATGGCACAGCTACGCAGCATTTTGAATATGATATAAACAAAATGAAAGATGCTATTGTTAAATATCATGTCGGATCAATTCTAAATGTTTATGATGTTGCCTTAAGCGTGGATTACTGGCATAAACTGATTACCGAAATCCAAAATATTGCTACAAAAGAGACACGACTAAAGATTCCTATACTTTATGGAATCGATGCGATTCACGGTGCAAATTATACTACCGGTGCTACACTTTTTCCCCAAGCAATAAATATGGCTGCAACATTTAACAGCGATCTTGTAAAAAAAGAAGGAGAGATTACAGCGCTTGAAGTTAGGGCTTCGGGCATTCCGTGGAATTTTTATCCAGTGCTTGATTTAGGCCGCCAGCAGCTTTGGCCAAGGCTGTGGGAAACTTACGGCGAAGATGTTTATCTCGATTTAAAGATGGGCGAAAGTTATATTGAAGGTGCGCAAGGAAATGACATTGGCGATAAAGATAAAGTTGCGGTTTGTCTTAAGCATTATGTTGGCTATAGTTTTCCGATTGATGGAAAAGACAGAACTCCGGCGTGGATTTCTGAAAGAATGATGCAAGAATATTTTCTTCCTCCATTTGAGAAGGCTGTGGAATATGGTGCTCAAACTGTAATGGTAAATTCATCGGAAGTTGATGGAATTCCCGGACATTCGAATTATCATTTACTAACCGAAGTGCTTCGCGGTCAAATGAAATTTAAAGGAATTGTTGTTTCTGATTGGCAAGATATCGAGCGCCTTTATACAAGAGATAAAGTTGCCGATTCTCCTGAAGATGCAGTTAGAATGGCTGTAATGGCCGGCGTTGACATGAGCATGGTTCCGTTAGATTTTAGCTTCTACAATTATTTGTTGAAACTTGTGAAAAAGGGTAAAGTTCCGGAGAAAAGAATTGATGAGGCAGTTTCAAGAATTTTACGAGTGAAATTAATGTTGGGGTTGTTCGAGAATCCTTACCCGGATGAAAATTTAAAATCACAATTCGCATCAAAAGAATCTGATGAAACAAATCTTCAAGCCTCGGAAGAATCAATCGTCCTTGCAAAGAATGAAGGAAATATTTTACCGCTTTCGAAAAACGCAAAAGTTTTAGTAACCGGACCAACTGCAAACATGCTGTCAGTTTTGAACAGCGGTTGGACGATAACATGGCAAGGAAATGAAGAATCTCTTTATCCCAAAGATAAACCAACAATTCTTAAAGCGATCCAACAAAAAATTAATTCTGAGAATGTGAAGTATGTCCCAGGGACAAATTTCAATAGCGAAATAAATATTGATGAAGCTGTTAATGCAGCAAAAGATGTCGACGATATAATTCTCTGTTTGGGCGAACATGCTTATTGTGAAACTCCGGGCAACATTAATGATCTTACTTTGGATACAGCGCAGCTAAAGCTTGCACATGCATTAATTAAAACCGGTAAGCCTGTTATACTTGTAATGATTGAAGGAAGACCGCGTGTAATCAACAGTATTGCCGATGAAGCAAAAGGAATATTATTGGCATTTCTTCCCGGGATGAACGGAGGAGAAGCTATTTCCAATATTTTATTTGGTGATGCAAATCCAAGCGCTAGATTATCTGTCACTTATCCAAGATACCCGGATGATTTAGTTCATTACGATTATAAGCCGCTCGAAGCAAGCGAGGGAAATCAATTTAATCCTCAATGGTCTTTTGGTTATGGTTTAAGCTACACAACTTTTTCATATTCAAATTTGAAGCTTGATAAAAATGAAATTAAAAAAGGAGACAAAATTAAAATTACAGTTGATGTTAAAAATACAGGAACTAGAAAAGGCAAAGATGCCATCCTTCTTTATTTGAATGACGAATATGCTTCCGTATCGAGACCTGTAAAACAATTAAAAAGATTTACAAAAGTTGAACTCAATCCGGGCGAAACTAGGACAGTAGAATTTACGCTTAACGATTATGATTTGTCTTTTATTGGAAGAGAAAATAAAAGAATTGTCGAGCCCGGCAAATTCAAAATTTTTATTGGTGATTTAAGTTCAGAGTTTACACTGCTCAAATAGAATTTGACATCTTAATTAAAAAGAATAATTTTTATCAGCGATGTTTAATCTTAAATAAACTGTCAATGCAAATAAAAATTATTTCTATTTTAATTTTTCTTGTAACAGTTTTCAATTTTGCTCAGCCCCGTCTCATTCCTTTCCGAAAAGGTGATGAATATTGGGAAGACAAATAGCTAATCAAACTCATTTCTCAAAATTAATATTTTGATAACACAATGTTATTTGAATGAAGTGCTTGGCATCGCTATCTTTCCAATCAAATATTTAATACATGAATTTCAAAGTTTATTAAAATTATGGATGGAGAAATTTAATGGGAAAGACAATTATTAAAATGGAAAAGAAAAAAAGAATAGCTCTTATTGCACACGATAATAGAAAAATTGATTTGCTGGAATGGGCAAAGTTTAACCGCGATCTACTTGCAAAACACGAACTGTTTGGAACAGGAACAACGGGGCAATTAATTGAAAATGAATTACATATTAAAGTGAAAAAATTTAAAAGCGGTCCGCTTGGCGGCGATCTGCAGGTCGGAGCTAAAATTGCTGAAGGTAAAATTGATTTTTTGATTTTCTTTTGGGATCCGCTTGAACCAATGCCGCACGACCCGGATGTAAAAGCTTTATTAAGAATTGCAGTAGTTTATAATATTCCGGTTGCAAACAATCGCGCTTCGGCTGATTTCATTATCTCTTCGCCATTAATGTCTTCCGATTATTTAAGAGAACTGGTCGATTATAAAGATAGGATAATGAAAGTTGAAGGAAAAAATTTAATTCAAACTTAGTTCGAATAGAAAAAAGAAGAAGTCAAAAACCAATTAAGAAAATAATTATACAAAGGCTAACCAGCCCTAACGTAAGATTAGCAGCTAATGGTCGATGACTTTTCTTAAATCTTCCCCAATATTTAGCAATCACAACCATTACAACAGCAAGAAGTATTGTTGCAAGAATGCATTCTGTTATTCCAAATTTACCTCCTAATACTGATGCAAAGCTTTGGTCATTCCATAACCGTCTGTATATTATTTGAAGATGAAGCCAGTAAACCAAAAGCGATTCGCGTCCAACAGCTAAGACAAAAGAAGTTTTAGTTTGTCTAATTTCAGCGTAGTACCAGCATAAGCCGAGAAGAAATAAAACATATCCAAGCCGCTGGAAAAAGAAAATAGGATGCGGCTTAACAATCTGATATGGAAAATCAAAAATGAAAGTGAGTAATACATGTCCCAATAATGCCAAGGAAATTCCGATTATCATTATTGTGATAATAAATTTCTTCTCTTGATTTTTTTCGCGGGCTTCAATATATAATTTGCTTACAACAGCTCCTGCTAGCAGAAATCCTAGCCACGGAAATAACGGAAAGAAAGAGCCGTTCATCGAATTAAAATAATTTGCAAGCGGGATTATCATATACTTCGAAAAGTCAGTCTGCCAGGCGAGAGGAGAAAATAAAATAACTGCAACGGTGGAAACAAGTATAAAATTGTTGTAAGCTTTATCCGTTTTGAAAAGTAATCTGGTTAAAAATAAAAACAATAATCCAAAACCAATGCATTCAAGAATATCAACATTATAAAAACTTATTAGGACATCCTGACTATAAAAATGCATTAGTCTTCTTAACGAAAGGATTGGAAGATGGAGAGAATAGCCGGCTATAATAATAAGGAATATTCTCCCTAGCTTTTTCCAGAAAGCATAATCAAATTTTCTTAAATCTTCTGTTTTACCTCTTGTAGATAAAACAAAAGCGAAACCGGAAATAAAAAGAAAAGACGGTGCAACAAGTCCGTTTATAAAATTTAAAGCTTTGAACCAGGAAGTGTCTTTAAGTGCTGGTAACAGAAAAACATTGAAGATGTGAACTTCAATCATCACTAGGAGCGCCCAGCCGCGCAGCAGATCAACAAAAATAAATCTAACTTTTTCTTTCAAACGATTTTATATAATCTTAATAAAAATGATGAGAAAATTAATTCAAAATTATTTTTTCTCAAAGTCGTGAAGTGTTTTTCTATCAAGATCAGCTAAGGCAAGTTTATAATCGATAAGAGCATTTAAGCTGTTTGTTTTTGCATCGGTGAGACGAAGCTGCATTTGTTGAAGATCGAAACTCGTGATGGTCCCGGCTTGAAAACGTGCCAGGCTTATGTCATAACTTTTTTGTGCAAGTTCAACGCTCTTGCTCAAAGTTTCAACCCTGGCTTTGGCAGAATTTAAATTGTCGACAACTTCAATTATTTCTTTCCTAATTTCCTGCTTTTGATTTTCATAAGATAGTTTGTAAAGATTTAAATTAGCTTCGGCAGATTCCACTTGACGTTTATTCTTTCCCCAGTCAAGCACAGGTACACGAACCGTAAATACAACGCTTCTTGAGCCGTCAAAGTCATGAAAGATATCCTGCAATCTATTCTGATCTTTATTAATTCCATAATTTGCCGAAAGCATTGCGCTGATATTTCCTTGTGAATCAATTTCATCAACAGATAATTTACTTAAATCAATATCTGCTTGAGCATTTTTCAATTCGTTTCTATTTGCAAGCGCATAATCAATCGCTTCATCAAGATTAACATCTACTGGTTTGTAATCAAGCTGAGCAACAACATCAATGCTGTCGCTCAGTTTTAGTCCGATAAGAATTTTAAAATCGTTCTTGGCTTCTTCTAAAGTTCTTTTAGCACCCAATAAATCATTTTTACTTGAAGCAAGATCGATCTCAAGCTGAAGCGCTTCAACTTCGGCTATTAGTCCGGCTTTAAATTTATTTTGAGCAGTGTTGTAAGAAGTTTCTGTCTGCTTAACTTTTTCTTCGGTTATCTCAACATTCTTTTTTGCTTTGTAAAGCTGATAAAATCCTACGGTAACATTATAAACAATATCTTTTGAAGCGCTGGTATAATTTCTTGCGGCTTTCTCCAAATTTATTTCCGCACGCGTTAAGCTTGCTTTCAAAGAATTAAAAGTAAAAAGAGGCTGCTGTAAGCTTAAACTTAAATTTGAATAATAATCTGTTGGGATTTGTTGACCCGAACTGAACTGAGATCTTTTCCAAAGATCACCGGTTAACGAGAATGTTCCGTTTGTAAAAATAATCGGCTGAGTAAAATTCAACAGTCCCTCGTAAGTCGTAAAGCCATAATCAAAAAATTGCTGCGTGCCGGTTAAAGGATTAAATTGATTTGAAAGCGTTCTTGAATAGCTTGGTACATTAAATTGCATGTTAATTGAAGTCATCAGTCCAAGCTTTGCCGCTTCTAAATTTTTCTGCGAACTCAATAAGACAAGCTCTGCCGATTTTACCGCGTAGCTTTTTTCCAGCGCAATTGAAAGCGCATCCTGAAGAGTTAAAACTCGCTGTGCAAATGATATATTAATAAAAGTAAGAATTATTAAAATTGTTTTATATGTGAATTTCATTTTTCATTTGCCTCTAATAAAATCAATGGAACACGGATTCCGCGGATTAAGCTGATTAACACGGATTATCTCTTATTGTATATATGATCCGTGAAAATCTGTTCGATCGGTGTCATCCGCGTTCTATTCATTTCTTTCTCACTCATATCTCAAAGAATCAATAGGATTTTTCTCAGCCGCTTGTTTTGCCGGATAAATTCCAAAGATCAATCCGGTAGCAACAGAGACGACGAATGCAAGCACTACTGATAGTGGTGAAATTATCGTCTTCCACTCAGCGTAAGTTGAAATTAATGAAGTCAAAAAGAACCCAACTACTATTCCAAGCAAACCACCAACAATGCTGATTGTTAAAGCTTCATAAATAAATTGACTTAGCACATCAATCTTTGTAGCGCCAACAGCTCGCCTAACTCCGATTTCTCTTGTTCTTTCCAAAATATTTGCAAGCATAATGTTCATAATTCCGATTCCGCCGACGAGCAGCGATATGCCGGCAATCGCTCCCATAACAATATTAAATATTCTTTGAGTTTTTTGTTTTTGCGCAAGCAGTTCTTCCGGTAAAACAATTGAATAATCTTTTATTCCGTAATGGCGACGTTCCATAATTTTTTCTACAAGATAAGCAGCGGCTTTTAGCTCTTCTGAGTTTTTAACTTTCGCCGTAAGCTGATCTACGGAATTTCTATCAATTACATTTGCAGGCTCCTGCATCCCGGGATAGTAAAACATAATATTTGATTGGTCTGTGGGCGGCTGTTCCATCTTGTACATCATAGTTGAAATTGGGACATAAATATCATCGTTAAAATCTCTCAGCCCAAGGCTGCCGCTGCTTGCGGGCGAAATATTTTTACGTGCCATCACCCCAATGACATCAAACCAAAGATCGCCAAGCTTAATTTTTTTATAAAGCGGATCTTCAAACTTGAAAAGTTTCTCTTTTATTCCCGAACCGATTACGCATACATTCGCATAAGATGATATATGAAAATTCTGAAAGAATGTTCCGGCTTCAATCTTTGAGTTGAACGTCTGCGGATATTCCGGGGTTGTTCCGATCAGCTTTACATCGAGCAAGGTTGATTTGTAAACAAGCTTTTGGTTCATTTCTCTTTGCGGAGTAACGTATTCAATTAATGGAACAAGCTCTTTGATTGCTTTAGCGTCTTCTAAATTCAATCCAGGAGAAAACATTGCTTTTGATTTGTTGACGCCTTGCTTTATTGCAACTCGTTGAATGATAATGTTGTTTGTTCCCATCAACTCGATTTGCTGGAGTGTTTCTTGCTTTGCGCCTTCACCAATGGACATCATCGCAATTACAGCGGCAACTCCGAATACGATACCAAGCATTGTTAATGCAGCACGCAGCTTGTTAGATCGTAACCCGGTTATTCCAATTTTAAAAGACTCGACGGCTTTCATTACTTCACCGAGGAAGGATAATTTACAGATTTGCTTTGATCGCCCTGACTATCAAATTCATCCAGCTTTACATTCGGATCCATTAACGCAACTACATCGTTGGTTTTAATGCCTTTTGTAACCACAACATAATTTTCACTCTTCTCACCCGTTTCAATATTTTGTTCATCAAAGCCGGAGCCGTTTTTAAGATAAACAATTTTCTTTCCGCCTTTATCGAAGACACATTCCTGCGGAACATAAACCACATTCGGAATTTGATCAATTATTATTTTATTGCTCGTTGTCATTCCGGGTTTTAAGATTGACGATTGAGACTGTAAATCAACTTCTATTTCAAAAACTTTTATAGTTGAGTTCCTATCTTTCGTTCTTCCCAGAGAAGCTACCGAAGAAATAATTCCGGTAAATGTGCTGTCTTGAAAAGCATCAAGCTTTACCAAAACTTTTTGTCCTTTATGAACTCTGCTTACATCAACTTCATTTACATACGTCATGCTTTGCATAGAGGAAAGATCTGGAAGACTTACTACCGGCATTCCGGGCCAGGGAGTATCACCTATCATCACTTTTCTTCCAGTGCTCCAGTTAGTTTCATAAACTACCAAACCTTCCTTTGGCGTTGTAAGTGTTAAAGCTTCCAAATCTCTTTTCGCTTTTTCCAAATCGGATTTTGCCTGCTGAACTTGAATATCTGTTTTACTTAACTCGGATTTCTGAATTATTTTTTGGGATTCCAAATCCTGCTTTGCTTTTAACAAGCTTAATTGATTTTTTTCATGTTCCAGCTTTGCCTGTCGCTGCTTTATCTCCGCTTCAAATTTCATCTGTTCAAGATTTAATTTTGAAAGTTCAAAAGAAAGCTCCGCTTCTTTAAGCGCCGATTCCAAACTTGTTAGTTGCGATTTCTGATCTGCCATTAGCTTTGCTTTGTCAGACTGCGCAATTTCAAGCTTTGCTTCTGAATCTTTCAAACTTGTAATCGCCTCGGTAGGATCGAACTTAACCACTGTGTCGCCGGCATGAACATAAGTTCCTTCGGGAACCAAATAAACTATTTTTATATTTCCCCTAACCCGCGGCGTAACAATAGAGGTTGCATTCTTTGCTCTTATTTCTCCGCTTTCCGTTATTGAAACTAGGAAGTTATCTTTTTTTACTCTAAATGTAGGAACGTTTGATGCCGATGAGGAAAACGAATTCATTAGAACAATTATAACTATGATAAGAAGAATTAGAGAACCCGCCATCAATTTTGAATTCTTTAGTCTCGAAGAAATCGGAAGGTTAAGCTTTGCGATTTTATCATCTAATCTTTTGAAGAAAGGATTTAGAAATTTAACGGAAAGAATATTTTGGAACTTTGAAAGGAACGACTTTTTATTCATTATATGTCCCCTTATTAATTTAAGGATATAAACATATTTCTTATCTCCTTAGCAATTCTATTTATAAACCTATTAAAATGCAATTTAAAAATGATGATATTTAATAGACGCTTTAAGTAAGGAAAAGTTGCACGTTAAAAATTTGAAACTGATTTTTCTTTAGATAAGAGGCGAATAAAATTTATAGAAGATGCAGCATTATAGCTGTTTGTATAATTTCTCCGTGTTACTCGGCGGCTACTTCTACGTTACTCTGCGTAACAAAAAAATCCTCACACAGAGTAACACCGAGAAGACACGGAGTTCCGCGGAGGAAGGAAATATTTTTTAACATTTATATTGCTGTTTGAATCCAACACATAATGCTTTTTGAATTTCACATGGCATTCTGAAGTATGCACATAACGAATTTGTAGCCGCACATGACGTTCTGAAGTCTGCACATGGTGAAATTCAAACTGCACATAGTCAAATTAAAGTCGCACATAATGTTCTGATGGATGCACATAATGTTCTGATGGATGCACATAATGTTCTGATGGATGCACATAACGAAATATCAACCTCACATAGCTAAATTGAAGCTTCACATAGCGTTCTGAAACTAGCACAAAGCCCACAAATTGATAAGAAATCGAAATTTTTCTTTAAGAATGAAACCTAAAAAGCAAAGAAAAAGGTATAATTGATCCGCAAAAGATGTACACAAGTCACAGCTTTCTGGATTTGCCTGTAGTTTTACTAAATGACTTAATAAAAATTGCAGAACTCCGATAATCTATATATATACAGCTCTGAATTACAAAAATTAAGCGCTTATTAAAATCACACAGAGTATTCAACAATAAACATATATCCTTTTGTGCCATTTACTCAGTTTGAAACACAAAACTAAAGAGAAAAATTAGTTTTCAGATTATTTTGTAAGGCACAATTTTTGCGAAAAGCTACATGCTATTATTTATAAATAGATTTTAAGATATGAGCGGTTCACAATTATTATTAGTTATCGGTGGTTTGATTTTATTCTCGCTGCTGGCTGTCAACGTTAATAAATCAATAGCTAATTCTGATTTACAAACTAGTAATTCGGAATATATCTCAACTGCCACTTCACTTGGTCAGAGTGTAATTAATAAGATAAACACAAAAGCATTTGACCAGGGAACTATTGGCGATCCGGTTTTTGATCCGACCAAAATGACACCGGCAAATTTGCTTGGACATGAAAGTGGAGAAACTCCCGCCACTTATAATGACGTTGACGATTACAATAATTTTACCGAAGCTGATACGACTCCACGAGCTGGTGTTTTTAATATTTTAGTTCATGTTAATTATGTTGATGATAATAATCCGAAAACAATTTTAACTTCTTCTACATCAAGAACAAAAAGAATTCAAGTAGCGATTTCAAATCAATTTATGAAGGATACATTATATATGTATTCCTATAAATGTTATTAGTTGAGTGAGAGGTAACGAATGAATCAATCATTAGATTTAATTGGATCTTATATATTGGGCGGCATTGTTGTACTCGCTTTAGTTGGATTAACATTAAGTTATAATGGCAAGACTCAAGAAACAAAGCTTAGCGAAATTGCACAATACAATACAGAAGAAACCGGTAAAATAATTGAAAACGATTTTGATAAGTTAGGTTACCGGGTTTCAGGAAGTAAAATTATTAGAATAGATTCCAGCTCGATAACTTTTATGGCGGATTTAGATAATAACGGGAACGCTGATTCGGTTACTTATTCAACAATGACACAAAATCAAAAATTATTTTTAAGCAGACGAGTTGCAGGTGCGCATACTAATTCGTGGTCAATTCCGGTTCAACGCTTTTCGATTAACGGAATAGATTCTACCGGTGCTGCTACGTTTAATATTACGAGCATTAAAGGAATATCTGTTTCGCTTACAACAAATAAAGAAAGTAATGCACGATATGCTATCGGCGCATTTTGGCAAAGAAAATTTTTTCCAAAAAATTTATAAACCATAATGTAACCTTCGAGGTTACAAAGTTAGAAAAATATTTTAATGTAATCTTCGATCTAAGATAGCAACCTCGAAGTTACACATTCGATGAAGGAATTATTATATGGGCAGAATGCTTTTAATATTGGTCGTTGGGGGCGGGATGCTGTTTTCAATAGCAAACTTAAATATGAATCGCAGCAATTCTTCTATGGTTAATAATTCTGTTATAGAATATCAATCTAAAGAAGCAAAAGATTTTGCAAAAAGCGGAGTCGAGTTTGCTTCAAGATATTTATCCGATGATTCGACTTGGACCGGAACAACAAAACAGCTAAACGGCGGTACCGTTGCAATTACTGCCCAAACCACCCAAAGCCAATATTATAACGGTCCCAATGCTGGTTTAACAAATGCAAGATTAGTAACTTCAATTGGAACATACGGAAGCCAAACAGATACTATAAGAGCTGTAATTCAACTGCCTACTTCCAGCCCTAATAATGGAACTCCGGGATTTATGAACTATGCGCTTGCTTCCGGAAAAGATGTGGAATTAGAAGGTAACGTCAAAATTACTGATGACAACAATAGTCAATGGAATGCCAATGTTCATACAAATGGCGAGTTTGAAATGGAAGGCAATCCCAGCATTAACGGATTTGTAACATACGTTTCCGAAATAGACGGGAAATTGAGCGCAATTAGACCGAATCAAAATCCTTCTAATCTTCCCACATACAGCAAGGTTTCTCCAATTACTATACCTTCATTTAATCCGGATGATTATAAAAGTAAAGCAACTGTAACTTATGCCGGAGATAAATCTTTTAGTGGGAATATTTATCTTGGAACAAAAGCAAATCCTCAAATAATTTATGTTGGCGGCGACTTAACCTTAAAAGGAAATGTTTCCGGTTATGGAATCTTTATAGTTAAGGGAAATATTAAAATAAATGGAAATGTAAATATAACGGGGCAAGATCCTTCTGGAAGTAATCTAGGTCTTTATACTGCCGGCAATTTGGAGACAAGTGGAAATGTTACGATAAAAGCCCAAATTTTTTCTAATGGAAATACAGAGCTTGGGGGAAACAGTGAAGTTTATGGAAGCATAACTTCAAAAGGTGAAGTTGAGATGGAGGGAAATGTAAATATTTATTATAAACCGGCGACATCTTCTTTAACCGCTCCTTTCTGGGCTGGTAATTCTAACGGCTCATCAACAACACGCCCTGCAATTGTTTCTTATTATGAATAACATTTAATTATAAATTAAAAAAGCCGGGAAATAACCCGGCTTTTATTTCTTAAATAAGTTTTAAAATTCAGTTATCTAATTTTAATATGTAATTCTTTTAACTGGCTTTCATCAACTGTAGAAGGTGCATCGTCCATAATCGAAACTGCGCTTGCTGTTTTGGGGAATGCAATTACTTCTCTGATGGAACTCTCGCCCGCAAATATCATTGCCATTCTATCGAATCCAAATGCAATACCACCATGCGGCGGCGCGCCAAATTTGAATGCATTCATAAGGAAGCCGAATTTGTGTTCTGCTTCTTCGTCTGTGATTCCAAGCGCTTTAAACATTTTTGCTTGAAGATCGGCATTGTGAATTCTTATGCTTCCGCCTGCTATTTCGGTTCCATTTAAAACTAAATCATAGGCTCGTGCACGAACTCTTGCGGGATCCGATTCCATAAGATCAATATCTTCTAATCTAGGCGACGTGAATGGATGATGCATTGCATAGAATCTTTTCGTTTGTTCATCCCATTCAAGCAAGGGGAAATCAGTTACCCAAAGCAGCTTCGGATCTGAGTCAGTCTTAATTAAATCCAAGCGCCTTGCCATTTCTAATCGTAGTGAGCCCATAATTGCAAGTGCTTTTAATCTTGAACCGGAAAGAATAAAAATTAAATCTCCGGGTTTTGCTTCCATCGATTCAATTAAATTTTTCTTTTCTTCATCGGTAAGGAATTTAGCAATTGGCGCTTCAAGATCATTCTCCTTAACACGCATCCAAATTAAACCGCCAGCGCCAAGCTTCTTAACATAATCTGTAATAACATCAAGCTGATTCCTTGTATAATCACCGCAGCCGGGTGCGAGCAATCCGGTAATAATTCCTTTGTTTTTAATATGATCTTGAAAAACTTTGAAAGATGTATTTTCAAAAACATGATTCAGTGTAACCATTTCAAGATCGAAACGTAAATCAGGTTTATCACTTCCGTATTTTTCAAGCGCTTGGTCAAATGTTAATCTTGGTAAAGGAGAAATTAATTCTTTATTAAGAATTTCTTTGAATAGAATTTTCATTAAGCCTTCAACCATCTCAAAAATATTTTCTTGATCGATGAAAGACATTTCTACGTCTATCTGTGTAAATTCCGGCTGCCTATCCGCGCGCAGATCCTCATCCCGAAAACATTTAACAATTTGGAAATATCTATCAAGTCCTGAAACCATTAACAACTGTTTGTATTGCTGCGGAGACTGAGGCAGTGCATAAAACTTCCCTTTGTGAAGCCTGCTTGGCACAAGATAATCTCTCGCACCTTCGGGAGTGCTTTTCATTAGAACAGGAGTTTCCACTTCAACAAAATTATTTTGATCGAAATAACTTCTAACTAATTGATACATCTTGTGGCGCATTAAAATATTTTTTTGAAGCACCGGTCTTCGCAGATCGAGATAGCGGTATTTTAATCGTACATCTTCGCTTGTATCTATACCATCTTTTATCGGGAATGGCGGTGTTTTAGCTTCATTCAAAATAATAAGCTTATTAACCATTACATCAATTTGACCTGTTGATATTGTAGAATTTTCGGTTCCTTCCGGTCTCTTTCTTACTTTTCCTTCAACTGATATTACAAATTCATTTCGAAGATTGCTTGCATTTTCATGAGCTGCTTTATCAAAATTCGGCTCAAAAACTACTTGCGTAATTCCATAACGATCGCGTAAATCAATGAAGATTAATCCTCCTAAATCGCGCCTTGTATCCACCCAGCCGTTCAATACAACACTATCGCCAATATTATTTTCTCTTAAATCACCGCATGTATGAGTTCGTGTCTTAAAAAACATCTTGCTAATTGGGCTCCTTCTAAATAATTAGGTTACAAAAATAAACAAATCGAAAAGGGCAAACAAATAGGATTAAGATAAATTACATCATCGAACGAATAAATATTCAGATTGATAAGATTTTAATAGTTACCAGGCTTTTACTTCATTAGATTGTGTGAATAGCTGGCTTACTTTTAATTTCCCTCTCAGAGAGTTTGTCAAAATAATCTCTTCGGAATTTAATAAATCTTCATAGGTTATTTGCGTTTCTATTATATGAGGTTGGTTTTTGCAAATGAAATATTTTCTGTATACGCCGGGAAGAATTCCGCAATCTAAAGAAGGAGTTAACCATTTGTTTTTCTTCTTAATAAAAATATTTGTGATAGCTCCTTCTGCTAATTGATCTTTCTCATTAAAAAATAATACATCGAAAAATCCTTCCTTCGAATACTTATCGTACTCATCATTATAAAGTTTTCTGTTTGTAGTTTTGAAATATTGAAAACGATTTTGTGAAGAAACTTTTTTATCCGAAATAACAATCTTTACCTTCTCATTTAACGGGGAATATTCTTTAATTGTAAAAGTACAATTCCCCCATTTAGTTAGATTAAGTTTCAATCGATATTTTTTTCCCGCAACAGTTTCTTTAAGAATGCCGGATAGTTTATTTCTGATTTCACGTTCGTTAAACTTAAACATAAAGTAATTTGCTGCATCCTTCAGTCTTTCTATGTGCCAATCAATCAAAAATATTTTCCCGTTTTCAACAAGCATGGTTT
The DNA here is from genome assembly GCA_023475265.1 of Bacteroidota bacterium. GTDB lineage: Bacteria > Bacteroidota > Ignavibacteria > Ignavibacteriales > Ignavibacteriaceae > FEN-1297. The sequence continues at coordinate 13,010 of JAMCWE010000022.1, read as the reverse complement.
CGAACAACTCAAAATAATCTTCGGGTTCCATAAGGAATTTGCTTTTTAGCATTGTCTCATCATATTCATCTATGGGATCGCTGTCCCAAAGAATACCGCTTCCAAGACCGATTTCTCCGGCGCCGCTTTCTTTATTTATAATTAAAGTCCGGATTGCAATATTAAAAATCATTTTGTCCTTTTTTATAATTCCAATTGCACCGGTGTAGATTCCTCTTTTTTCTTTTTCCAGTTCGTGAATAATTTCCATGGTTCTAATTTTAGGAGCGCCGGTTATTGAACCGCAGGGAAAAATATTCATCAAAATGTTTTTCAGACTTGTGTCTTTCCGTAAAGTAGATTTTGTTTCTGATATCATCTGGAAAAGCGATTCATATTTTTCTATCTTAAATAAATTTGTAACCTGAACGGAACCGAATTCGCTAATTCGCCCCAGATCATTGCGAAGAAGATCAAGGATCATAACATTTTCCGCTCTAAATTTCTCGCCGCTCTGCAGCATCTTTTTGTTGAGCTGATCATGAAGATTATTTATGCCACGACGGATTGTTCCCTTCATTGGTCCGGTTACAATTTTGTTGTCCTTTGTTGTGAAAAATAATTCCGGCGAAATAGAAATTATTACGTCCTTACCGTTGTTTATGAACGCGGAATATCTTGCGGATTGATTAAATATTAATTCTTTAAATAGATTTGCAAAGCTGCCCGAAAAATGAAATCTACCTTTAACTGTATAATTAACCTGGTATGTTTCACCTGCTTCAATGAATTCTTTTATTCTTACAATATCTTTTACGAATTCTTCTTTGCTTTTATTTAGATGAAAATCGGAAATATTATAATTTTTATGATTGCCTCCCGTTACGAAGTCTAATTCTTCCGATTTGAATTTTTTTACTCTCGCTTCATCAAAAAAACAAAATTGAAGAACAGTTGAATTATCTTCTTCCGCAAGACTTGAAAGTTTTTTTTCAAAGTAATAACCGGCTTCATAAGTTATGAATCCAAATCCTGTTCTTCCTTTTTTCAGCTGCTGTTGGATTAAATCAAAAGAGCTAAGCAGTTCTTCTCCATTCCGCGCAGAAATGATTTCAGCGGGTTCAATAAATAAATAAGAAAAACTGTTTTTATAAATCGGCGGAGTATAAAACAGTGCGGAATAATCGTTTCGTAAATATTGATCAAAGACTTCTTCTATTGTCATTCAAGTTAATGATGTTGTTTCTAATTAAAATAAGCATGTAAAAATAAACCTTCTTAATTTGATCTACATACTTTATTTTACATGAACAACAATATAATTTTGTTCTCAATAAATTTAACTTTAAAAACATGGCAGCAAATGAATACTGTGGAAATAATTCGCAAAAAACGTGATAGGATAAAACTTACCGCCGAGGAAATTGAATATATGATTTCTTCTTATACAAAAAATAAAATTCCGGATTACCAGTTCTCGTCATTTTTAATGGCAGCTTTTCTAAACGGAATGGACAAAGAAGAAACTTCTGCTTTAACCAAAGCGATGCTCTACAGCGGAAAAATAATCGACCTAAAATCCATTACCGGTGTAAAGATTGACAAACATTCTACCGGTGGAGTTGGCGACAAAACATCTTTAATCCTCGCGCCGATAGCTGCTGCAGCGGGTATAAACGTTCCCATGATTTCCGGCAGGGGGCTTGGCCATTCTGGCGGAACTCTTGACAAACTTGAATCAATTCCGGGATTCAGGACAGATTTGAATTTATCCGAATATAAAAAAGTGATTAAGAAATGCGGCGCTGTCTTAATAGGGCAAACAAAAGACATTGCACCAGCAGATAAATTAATTTATTCCTTGCGTGATGTAACAGCAACGGTGGAATCAATTCCATTAATTACAGCAAGCATAATGAGCAAGAAATTAGCTGAAGGAATTGACGGCTTAGTTCTCGATGTTAAAACCGGCAGCGGAGCTTTCATGAAAAATTTGGAAGATGCCGAAGCACTTGCGCGGTCGTTAATCAACACTGCAAAATCTTTTAATAAAAATGTAATCGCTTTTATTACAGACATGAACCAACCGCTCGGAAATTACATCGGCAACTGGCTGGAGATTTATGAATCAATAAAAGTTTTACAGGGCGAAGTAAAAGGAGATTTACTTGAGCTTAGTAAAACACTTTCGGGTGCAATGATATTTTTGGGGAAGAAAGCTTCGTCAATCGAAGAAGGAATTGAAATTTCTCAAGTGATGATCAACAGCGGAAAAGCTTTCGAAAAATTTTTAGAAATTGTTAAACTTCAAGGCGGCAGTGTTAAGATTATAGAAAATCCCGAAAAATATCCAAAGTCAAAAGTGATAGATAATATTATTAGTAAAGAAGATGGTTACTTAAAAACGGTAAACAATTTTGAAATTGGAATGGCTGCTTTAGAACTTGGCGCGGGCAGAAAAACCAAAGAAGATAAAATTGATTTTAAAGCAGGAATAATCTTTAAGAAAAAGATAGGCGATTTTGTTAAGAAGGGCGAAATTATTGCAGAACTGCATTCTTCTTCCGAAGCTAAAATTAAGAATGTGAGCTCTAATTTTTATAAATTATTAGAATTTAGCGATCAGTCCGTTATTGCACCAAAGCTAATTAAGAAGACAATTCAGTAAAAAAGTTTTGATTCTAGTAGATTTTATAATTTTTTAGTTATTTGGGAAATATAATCACTTAATAATTGACCGACTGGTCTAATATTTGTTGCTTTGATGCGACCAGTTGTTTATTTTTGCACCGATTAGTCATTTAAGGAATTTTTATGAAAGCCGTAATAGATTTTTCGAACTATCTTCTGCCGATTTTGTATCTTGTTACTTTCGGTTTTTATTCTTACGACTTTATGAAGGGTGGAAAAAGATTCACAAATTCAAAACGCCTTTTCCTGTTTCTTACATTAAGTTTTCATCTATTTTATCTATTGTTACGGTCAATTCATTTCGATCATCCGCCAATTACAAATGTATTCGAGATTTTTACTTTGCTAGCATTCGCCGTAAGCTTTTCATATTTCATTTTAGAATTGCTGACTGACATCCGCGGTACAGGACCGTTCATAATTATTTTCTCAATAATCTTTCAGATTATCTCTACATTTTTTATTACTGATGTTTACCAGGTAAAAGAAGTTCTAAGAAGTCACCTATTAGGAATTCATGTTTTTAATGCACTGCTCGGATATTCAGCAATTACAATTTCTGCGGTGTACGGATTTCTTTACTTGATTCTTTACAAGGACATTAAGCTGAACAAGTTTGGATTGATTTTCAACCGGCTGCCAAGCCTTGAGATTCTTGAGAAGATGAGTTTTTATTCTGCTACAATCGGATTTTTTCTTTTGTCAATTGCCATTATCATCGGTATAATTTGGCTGCCAAAAGCTTTCCCGGATTTTTCTTACGTTGATCCCAAATTGATCGGGACAGCAATCGTCTGGATACTATACGGTGTTGGAATCTTCACCAAGATATTCGGCAAATGGAAAGGAAAGAAAGTCATTATGCTTTCTATCGTAGGATTTATAATTGCGATTTGTTCTACGATCATCACAAATTTTTTAGCCAGAAGCTTTCATTCATTTTATTAAGATTATATGAATCTCTTAGCGACATCCATAAATCATAAAACTGCTTCAATTGAGCTTCGTGAGGCACTTTATCTAAGCTCAGATGAGATAAAGGAATATTTGAAGCATGCACAAGGTAAATATTTCAGTGAAAGCTTGATTATCTCTACTTGCAACCGCACTGAAATTTACGGCATCCCTGTTTCACAAAATATTTCTCATCAGGAAATTCAAAGTTCTCTGCTTCAATTAAAATCTGTTTCCGGTTTAACAACCGATAATTTTCAAAATTATTTTTCGGGAAATGCGATAAGGCATTTATTCAGCGTTGCATGCGGAATAGATTCTTTGATGGTTGGCGATAACCAAATATTCAAACAAGTTAAAGATTCCTTCCAGCTTGCGGAAGAAAATCATTACGCCGGTTTTTTAATGAAACGTATTTTTGATTCGGCAGTTCGAGCGGGCAAGCGGGCAATAACAGAAACGGCTATAAGCGAAGGTGCTGTTACTGTAAGTTATGCTGCGGTTCAATTAATTGAAAAAATATTTTCGAATTTAAGTCGTAAATCAGCACTTGTAATTGGCGCCGGCGAAACCGGCGAAATAGCAGCAAAGCATTTAAAGGAAAGAGGTATCGGAAGTCTTACAATCACAAATCGAACTTATGAACGTGCAGAGAAACTGGCAGAAAATCTTAACGCAAAAATTCTTCCATTCAACAACTTTAAAGAAACTTTGCATGAATTCGATATTATCTTAAGTGCAACAAGCTCTGATAATTTAATCCTTACTAAAGAAGATATTCGAGCTTCCATGAAAAAACGAAATTATAATTCATGCGTGTTGATGGACATCGCAATCCCGCGAGACATCGATCCGGAAGCTAAAAATATTGATTATGTTTTTTACAATGACATCGATTCGCTCAACATCATTGTTCAGCAGAATCTTGCAAAGCGGAAAGAAGAAATTCCTAAGGTTGAAAAAATTATTGATGAAGAGCTTGCTGGATTTCTTTCGTGGTTCAATTCGCTTGAAGCAGCACCGGCGATAAAAGATTTAAGAGATTTTTTTGAGGCAGTAAGAGCAGAAGAATTTGAAAAGAATAAAAATAGATTTTCTGCCGAAGACCAGGAGAAGGTAGAAATAATTACGAAGCGGATAATAAATAAAATCCTTCACCATCCGACAGTCGAGCTGAAAAAATTCGGAGAGAACGGAACGAACAACGACGAAGCGGCAATTAAGATTAGCATAATCCGCGAGCTGTTCGGAATGGATAAGAAGAATGAAAAGGAAAACTGATTTGAAAAGAAAAGTTGTAATCGGTTCACGCGGAAGCGAGCTTGCTTTGTGGCAATCGAACTTTATTAAAAAAGAATTACAAAAGAAAAACAAAAGCATAACTGTTGAGATAAAAATTATAAAGACAACCGGAGATAAAATTCTTGATGTAGCGTTGTCGAAAATCGGCGACAAGAGCTTATTCACCAAAGAACTTGAGAACGCCCTTCTGAAGAATGAAATTGACATTGCAGTACACAGCTTAAAAGATTTACAAACACAGCTTCCGGACGGATTGAAACTTGCTGCTGTTACAAAACGTCATCCGGTTGAAGACGTTCTGATTTCAAAAAAGAAAGGAACAACTTTACAATCATTAAAAGAAAATGCCGTTGTTGCTACAGGTTCTCTGAGAAGGAAATCTCAACTGCTTCATCTTCGTCCAGACATTAAAATTGAAGAGCTGCGCGGAAATGTGCCAACGAGAATAAATAAATTTCTTGAATCAGGCTGGGATGGAATTATCCTTGCGCGCGCGGGTGTTGAGAGATTGAAGCTTCAAAAATATATTTCTTCAATTATTAGTACAGATGAAATTCTTCCCGCAGTAGGACAGGGTGCACTTGGAATGGAAATAAACGAAGAGAATAATTTCGTTGAAGAAATTCTAAACAAGCTTCATGATGAAGCGACTTACAAAGCAGTTCTGGCGGAGCGTGCACTGCTGCGAACACTTGAAGGAGGCTGCCAGGTTCCAATTGGCGCATTTGCAGAAGTCAAATCGAACGGACTTTATCTCGATGCGATAGTTGGCTCTCTTGACGGTACCTTAACTTTCCGCAAGAAAGCTAAAGGAAGCAGAGCGGAACCGGAAAAACTCGGAAAGAATCTTGCAAAAAATTTGCTGAAAGCAGGCGCGAAAGAAATTCTGGATGTAATTTATAAGACGACAAGACTGAAATGAACTCATCTCCCGTCCTCTTCTCTTAAGAAGAGAAGAGGTGACTATTCGAGGGAGTCAGCGAATTAATAATTTGAATCGGTATACAAAATTTGAAAATTAAAATAATATTGAAAACTTGTATTGCAAAGTCCCTCTCTTTTTAAGAGAGGGATTTAGGGTGAGTTCATTACCCGGCAAAGAATTAATTTTGAAATGGATCTTGAAGTAAAAATAGAAAATAAAAAAGAGCAGAAGCGTAAGAGAATAATTGAATCTGCGGCAAAGCTCTTTTCGCAGAAGAGCTATCACGAAGTAATGATGGAAGACGTTGCAAAGTTGTCATCTATTGCAAAGGGAACTGTTTATAATTATTTCACATCGAAGGAAGAATTATATTTTTCCATCATGAAGCAGCGTATGGAAAAACTGACACTCTCGCTAAAGGAAAAAATAAAAGATGAAACAAGCAGTATTGAATCTCTTCATTCGTTCATCGTCCATCTTTACATGTTTATGATGAAATATCAGAGTTTCTTTTTGATGTACCAGAAAGAATCCTTAAAAGCAGATCATGAGCTATGTTCGGAGCTTGTCGGTCTTGAAAAAGATTTGAAAAATATTCTCCACGGGATAATCAAATCTGGAAAATCGGAAGGTTTATTTAGAAATATTGAAGACGGCTTTGCTGTTGATTTAATTCTCGGCAGCATTTATGGCTCAATTCAACGCGGCATAGAAAAAAACTTCGCTGAAGATTTGATGATTACCGAACGGGAGAAAATTTTTGACTTTGTTCTGCACGGATTATTTTCTGCTTACGAGGGGAACAGTATGTTTCCGCTGAGAGGTAAGACAATCGTAATTACAAGGGCGGTTGAACAATCGAAAGAATCATCCGAAGTTTTTAGACAGCTTGGCGCTAACGTTATAATTTTTCCTACGCTCGACATCGTTCCGCCGGAAAGCTGGAATGAATTCGATTCAATACTTAAAAGCAGCATTACAATCGATTTCATAATTTTTACTTCCGCACATGCCGTAAAAATGTTTAAGCAGCGAAGTGATGAGCTTGGTGTAAAAATAGATTTTAATTATACAAAAGTTGTTGCAGTTGGAAATAAAACATCCGCTGTTTGTGAGAAGAATAAAATACCGGTTCATATCATTCCGAAAAAGTTCAGTGGAATTGGCGTTGTTGAAGAACTCGCGAATTATGATTTAAAGAAGAAGTTGATTTTCATTCCGCGTTCGGCAATCGGCCGTGAAGAGCTTCCGGAAGGGCTTGAAGCGCTTGGCGCCAAAATAAAAACCGCACCGGTTTATAATGTATCATTACCTTCAGAAGAAAGAATTAAAAACAGTTCGGAGATTTTAAATCAGAGCAAACCAGATGTTTTTATTTTCACAAGCCCATCAACTTTTGAAAATTATCTTCAGATTTTGAAAATCAATAATCCGCTTAAATATTTTGAAGGCTATAAAGTTGCGGCAATCGGTCCAACCACAAAAGCTGCAATTGAGAACAAGCGCATCCACGTTGACATTATGCCGGAAGAATTTACAATTGATGGTTTAGCAAAAGCAATGATTGAATTTTATAAATGAATATACTCATTTCCCTAAATGAACGGAGATTAATTTGAGTGAAATAAAGAACGATTTATTTTTGAGAGCTTGCAAAAGATTGCCTGTTGAAAGAACGCCGGTTTGGATTATGCGTCAAGCGGGTAGATATTTACCGGAGTACCGCGCAGTCCGCGATAAAGCCGACTTCATTACGATGTGCCACACGCCTGAGCTTGCTGCCGAAGTTACAATCCAGCCGGTAGATATTATCGGCGTTGATGCCGCGATTATTTTTTCGGACATCCTCGTAATTCCCGAAGCGATGGGAATGAAGTTCGATATGATTGAAAGCCGCGGTCCGGTTTTTCATCATCCTTTAAGAAATGAGGATGATGCAAAACTGTTGAAGCAAATCGACCCCGGCAAGGATTTGAAATTCGTCCTTGATGCTGTCTCTCTTGCAAAGAAAGAATTGAACGGAAGAGTTCCGTTAATCGGGTTCGGCGGCTCGCCGTGGACGCTTTTTACTTACATGATTGAAGGCAAAGGCTCTAAGAATTTTTCTTACGTGAAGAAATTAATTTTTAACAATCCATCGCTTGCACATAAAGTTTTGGAAATGCTTTCCGACGCTGTTGCAGATTATCTTTCGGCAAAGATTGAAGCCGGCGCAAATGCTATCCAGATATTCGATACCTGGGGCGGAATTCTTGCGCAAGATGACTTCGAGGAATTTTCTCTGTGGTATATTTCGAAAGTAATCTCGAAGATAAAACGAAATGATGAGCCGATAATCGTATTTTCAAAGGGAGTTCATTTTAAACTTGAGGAGCTTGCTGCTTCCGGCGCCGATGTAATTGGTCTCGATTGGACAATGGACCTCTGTGAAGTTAGAAAAAAGATTGGCGGCAAAGTTGCTCTTCAAGGAAATTTGGACCCGACGGTTCTTTATGCAAACAAAGAAAAGATTAAAGAAGAAACAAAAAAAGTTCTGCGTTCGTTTGGCGAAGGACCCGGACATATTTTTAATTTAGGTCATGGAATTTTTCCGGATGTTGATCCCGAAAATGCAAAGGCGTTGGTTGAGTTTGTGAAAGAAGAGAGCAAAGTTTTTCACCGCAAAGATAACATTGGAGACGATTATGTTTGAATTTGATTTAACGAAGTTTAAGAAATACGATAAGCCTGGACCGCGGTACACAAGCTATCCGACAGCTCCGCATTTTAGCGAGAGTTTTACACACGAGAACTATCTCGATGAAATATTGAAGACGAATTACGGCGAAGGACTCCCCGACCTCTCGCTTTATTTTCATCTGCCTTTCTGCGATACGCTCTGTTACTTCTGCGGATGCAACATGATAATTACCCGCAACCGCAACCGCGTGAAAGATTATATCAAGTATTTGAAAAAAGAAATCGACATGGTTCGGACTTACATTCTTCCGGACAGAAAAGTTTCGCAGCTTCATTGGGGCGGCGGAACGCCAACGCATTTGTCGCCGGATGAGATTGATGAGCTTGCTTCTTACATAAAGCAATCATTTCAATTTAAAGATGATTCCGAGAACGGCTGCGAAATAGACCCGCGCGAATTGACAAGACAACATCTTGAAATGCTTCGGAAGAACGGCTTCAACAGAATAAGTATGGGCGTGCAGGATTTTAATGAGAAGGTTCAGAAAGCGACAAACAGAATTCAGTCGGAAGATATTACCAGACAAACTGTGCAGTGGGTGCGTGAGCTTGGGTTCAGCAGTATAAATCTTGATTTGATGTACGGACTTCCTTTTCAAACTTTGGAAACTTTCTCGGAAACACTTGATAAGACAATTGATATTTCGCCGGATAGAATTGCTGTCTTCAATTATGCCCATGTTCCGTGGATGAAGAAACACATGTCGTTGATACATCCGGAAGATTTGCCTGTACCGGAAGTGAAGCTTCAAATTTTGAAGATGACAATTGAAAGATTAACAAGCGCCGGTTATGTTTTTATTGGTATGGACCACTTTGCAAAACCGGACGACGAACTTGCTATTGCGCTTAAAGAAAAAAAGCTTTACAGAAACTTTCAAGGATACAGCACGCATTCAGGTACTGATCTTTATGCAATGGGAATAACCGCGATCAGTCAGCTTCAAAATGTTTATGCACAGAATTTCAAAACAGAAAAAGAATATTTTCAGTCAATTGATAATGAAGTTATTCCAAGCGCAAAAGGCTACCGGTTGAGCGAGGATGATATTCTCCGCCGTGAAGTTGTAATGAAACTGATGTGCAACTTCGAGCTTGAATTTAAGCCGGTAGAAGAAAAGTATAAAATTAATTTCAAAGAATATTTTGCCTGGGGCTTGAATAATCTTACCGAGATGGAAAAAGATGAATTGGTCTCGGTCAGTGAGAGTAAAATCGAAGTTACTCCGATGGGCAAGTTGCTAATCAGAAATATTGCAATGAACTTTGATGGATATATCGAGCGGAAAGAAGATACGGCGAAGTATTCAAGAACCGTTTAGGAAAGATTTACAATTGACAATGCACAATTAACAATTCTGCGATTCATTCTTAATTATTCATTATGAATTGTTAATTTGCTGCATCTTAGTATTTGTTGAAAAATTTATGACAAAAAAAATAGTTGTATTGGGAGCCGGTATTTCCGGGTTGACAACAGCATATCTTCTTAACAAAGAAGGTTACGATATAACTGTGCTTGAAAAGAAGGATGAAGTCGGCGGTTCGATGGAGAGCGTGTTTGAGAACGGCTACTTGTTTGACCGCGGACCGAACAGCGGACTTGATACTACGCCGCTAATCGGACAATTGGTTGAAGAGCTTGGTCTTCAAAACGAAATTGTTTATGCAAATAAAATCGGAAATAAAAGATACATTCTGCGCAACAATCAACTTCATCCGCTGCCGATGAGCCCGCCGGCATTTTTGAAGACGAAATTATTTTCCGGAAGCGCGAAGCTTAGATTATTTGCCGAGCCTTTTATCGGAAGATCTGACGATGGATATTATCAAAGCATTGCCGACTTTGTTAAGCGAAGACTCGGCAGAGAATTTTTGGATTACGCAATCAACCCTTTTGTTGCCGGAGTTTATGCCGGCAATCCGGAAGAGCTGAGTGTTAAATCTGCCTTCCCAAAACTTTACGCGCTCGAAGAAAAATATGGCGGATTGATTATCGGTACAATCAAAAGCATAAAGGAAAGAAAAAAACGAGCGGAGAAATCAAAACAGAGTGCAAGGATGTTTTCTTTCGTTAACGGAATGCAAGTGCTTCCGAAAGCTATCGCTGCAAGTCTTGGTGGAAAGGTTATAAAATCAGCAGAAGTAAATTCAATCGTGAAAGAAAATTCCGGTTACAAAATTTCATATTCATATAATGGAACTCCAAACGAAATTGAATGCGATATTTTGCTTTCTGCAATCCCGGCTTACTGTGCTGCGGATTTGTTCAGACCGATAGATGAAAATTTGGCGAAACATTTTGAACAAATTTATTATCCACCGGTATTGGTGCTTTTACTTTCTTATGAAAAAACTGCAATAAATCAGCCGCTTGACGGTTTTGGATTTTTAATCCCGGCTAAAGAGAAGAAATCTTTTCTCGGTGCAATCTGGAGCTCGGTTCTTTTCCCGAATCGTTCGGAAGAAGGAAGAGCGGCATTTACACTTTTTGTCGGCGGTGCGCGTAATCCGGAAATCGGAAATATCGACAAAGAAATTCTTTTCAAAAAAGTCAGAAATGAATTTGAAGAAATTATGGGAATATCGGCTGAGCCGGTATTTACATCTTACCGGTACTGGGCAAAGTCGATTCCGCAGTACAACCTCGGGTATATTGAACATGAAAGATATTTTGATGAATTTGAAAAGAGAAATCCCGGGATTGTTTTTGGCGGAAATTACCGCGGTGGAATTTCCGTGGGTGATTGCATTAAGAATGCTGAACTGATTTACAAAAAAGTCGTGCAGCAAATTAACAATTAAGAATTTACAATTAACAATTCATTATATACAAAAGGTGGAAATATGAAGAATCAAAACAATCCGATTGTTGAGAAAAGTTTTAATTTTTCTGTTAGAATTGTAAATTGTTATAAGTTTTTAATAAAGAAAAATAAAGACCTTAAATCATTATATAACCAATTACTTGATGCTGGAACATCAATTGGCGCCAATGTTGCAGAATCCCAAGCGGCTGCAAGTAAAGCAGATTTCAAAAACAAATTGAGAATTAGTTTAAAAGAATCTTATGAAAGCGAATATTGGCTAAAATTATTTTTAAAGACAGAAATTTTAGATAAAAAGGAATTTGAAAGCTTAATTTCGGATTGTGTAGAATTAATAAAACTTTTAACTTCGATTATCAATAACACAAAATAAATAATATTTTTACAATTCTTAATTGTTAATTAAAAATTGTTAATTTTTACGGAGTAAACAATGGCAACTTATCCGACCAAAAGATTGAGAAGGCTTCGTTACAATCCACTCTTAAGAGATATGGTGAGAGAAACCGAGCTTTCAAAAAATGATTTTATTTATCCGCTTTTCGTTGTGCCTGGCAGTAAAATTAGAAAGCCGATAAAATCGATGCCGGGAGTATTTCAATTATCTATAGATGAACTTGTAAAAGAATGCAAAGAAGTAGAAGCGCTCGGGATTCCTGCGATAATTTTATTCGGTATTCCGGAACATAAAGATGAAGTTGGTTCCGAAGCTTACGATCCAAACGGTATCATTCAAAAAGCAATCAGAGCAATTAAAGAAGAAGTGAAAAACCTTCTCGTTATTACTGATGTTTGTATGTGCGAATATACTTCGCATGGGCATTGCGGCATTCTGAATGGCGAAGAAATTTTAAACGATGAAACTGTTGAACTGCTTGTGAAAGAATCTGTGTCTCATGCAAAAGCTGGCGCGGACATCATTGCACCTTCGGATATGATGGACGGAAGAATCGCTGCAATACGCAAAGGGCTTGACGAAAACGGATTCACCAAAATTCCAATTCTAAGCTACGCTGCTAAATTCTCTTCAGGTTATTACGGACCATTTAGGGATGCCGCAGAATCAGCGCCTGCTTTCGGCGACAGACGCTCGCATCAAATGGATATTGCAAACGGCGACGAAGCTTTACGCGAAGTTGAAGCCGACATTGAAGAAGGCGCCGACATCGTAATGGTAAAGCCGGCTGGTCCATATCTCGACATCATCCGAAGAGTGAAAGATAAATTCGGAATGCCGACTTGCGCTTATCAAGTCTCCGGCGAATATGCGATGATTAAAGCCGCCGGACAAAACGGCTGGATAGATGAAGAGCGCGTTATGATTGAATCACTAATCGCAATCAAGCGTGCCGGCGCCGATATGTTCCTTACTTACTTTGCTAAAGATGCGGCAAGATGGATTGATAAGAATAAAAAGTAATAAATCTTAAACTTGAACTTACACTTACACAATTTCAAGAAGTTCAAGTTCAAGGTACTGTATTAAAAGTCAATAGTAATAAAGGAAATTTAGTTCTAAAATTTAACGTATATATTTTCCGGCGTTAGCCGGGTTATAGTTTGGAATATAGTCAATATTATTTTTCCAAATA
>JAMCWE010000137.1 GCA_023475265.1 Bacteroidota bacterium | reverse complement strand
GGTTTCAGAACAAGAGTTGTTTCTAAAATTTCTGCTCTTACTATTTTACAATACTTAAATAAATTTTTTAACAACAGACCCTTGAACCATATTAAACATGCTTTGGCTTAATTTCGAACAACGGGTTATTCTATATTTAAATCGATTTTAAAGAAATAAAAGTCTAGACTAAAATTCTTTGGCCCCGTAATTAAAATTACAACCGCAATAACCAAAAACGTGAATGGAAAGTCTGCCATTCCGAAGATGAATCCTTTCGGAAGCATTACAATCGTTGCGACAATCATATTAACAATAACAGCAATTGCTGCGGGTCTAGTGAATAATCCAACTATTAGAAGAAAGCCGCCTATAAATTCCGTAAAGCAGCTTAGGTAAGCTAACGGAGTCGAGATTCCCATTTTAGTGTAGAATTGCAGCGTCGTACTAAGTCCGAAACCGCCGAACCATCCCAGCACTTTACCGGCACCAACCATAAACAAAATTACACCGATTATACATCTGAGAAATAGTAAACCAAGACTAACAAGGTTTTCGTTTGAGCTTAGAAAATATTTGCTGATTAAATTTTTATTCATAAAATTTTTCATTTGTATTTTTAATTTACTTTATAGTGAAGTACAACAACTCCGGAATTAAATTTTTTCGTTTCCATAAGTTTCAGATTCTTAATTTCATTTACATTCTCAAACAGACTTCTGCCCTTCCCGACAATTACGGGATGAACCAAAATCCAGTATTCATCAATAAGCCCGGCATTCATAAGAGTCGATGCAAGATGAATACCGCCAACAGAAATATTTTTACCCGGCTGCTGTTTCAACTTCTTCACTTCTTCAACAGCATCGCCTTTTATTAATCTTGTATTATTCCAATCAGCTTTCTGAAGACTCTTTGAAAATACAATCTTTGAAATAGAGTTGAATCTGTCCGCGAATTCGAGTTCTCCCCTGGTAGCATTCGGCTCCTGATGAATATTAGGCCAATAACTTTCCATAAGTTGGTATGTTACCCGCCCAAATATTTCGATATCTGTTTCGTCAAGTAGTCTGCTGAAAAAATCGAGCAGCTCATCATCTACAACGTTGGCTGCAGTGTGGTCTGCAAAGCCGTCCAGCGAAACATTACATTCATAAACTAATTTTCTCATAACGAACTCTCTTTCTTTTCTAGATATTCTTTTAATGAAGTACCGACAATATAATTCCACCCTTCCGCAAAGTTTTCTTTTGCAAGATCAGAATTCTCAGTTCCAAAGCTTTCCAAGCCTTCATGGGTAAGTTTTAATCTAGTTTTATTTCCTTCTGAAAAAAGTTCAAATGTTACTTTTGATATTCCTGGAAATCCTTCATATCTCCAGTTGTAGGCGAGCTTTTTCTTTTCAATAACTTCGGTAATTCTGCAAAGATGCAGGTAAAGATTTTTCTCATCCCTGCCGGCAGAAAATTGAAATTCAAATCCGACTTCCGGCTTAAACTCAGCAAGCTTAAAATACCACTGCCTCATTTCATCTTTATCGGTAATAGCTTTCCAGACTTTTTCAACTGAAGCATTAAAAATACGTTCGATTACAAATGGCTCATTTTTCATTTTACTTTTCCAATCGAATATTAATTTTACAATTTATTTTCCGGCGGCTGGTTTATAACAAAGCAAAACATTTCCGTTCTTAAATAATCTTGTATTGATCAATTCAAGATTCAGCTTTTCATTTATATTGGTGAACAGCGGATTTCCTTTTCCAAGGATTATAGGATTTACCATTATTCTATATTCATCGATCAACTCAGTTTCTATCAGCGAAGAAATTAATTTACCGCTTCCGAAAATGTCTAGGTCTTTATCTGTTCTGCGCTTTAATTTCAGAATTTCATCTTCAATGTTTTCTTTGATCAATTTCGAATTATTCCATTCGGCTTTATCCAGAGTTTTTGAGAATACATATTTTGGAAGCGAGTTCATTTTAGCCGCTACGACCGGATCGTCTTCAACCCCTTGTTTGGTTTGCCAGTAACTTGCCATTAACTGGTAAGTTACTCTTCCGAACACAAGTCCGCCGATTGAATTCAAGTTCTCAATTGCAAACTCATTAAATTCTTCATCAACATTATGCCAGCTAATATCGCTGTTAAGCCCTTCAAAGAAGCCGTCAAGCGTAATCAAATTAAAGACAATTAATTTTGCCACTAAATGTCCTTTCTTCTAAACGGAATAAATTGTTTTATAAGATCGTCGCGCAAATAAAGCCCGCCCCACACAATTACCGCAAAATAAACCGGGAATAATGTGTTGCTGAAGAACGGACTAAATGTACGCAGATTGGCTTCTACGGCACCGCCAAGATAACCTGTCAGCAAAATTGCAGCAAATATTGAAGTCCTCGGTATTATATAAAGAATTATCAGTACCAGAAGAGTAGCACCGATTGCCGGTATATATTGAGTCGGATACCCGAACTTTGCAGATGCCTGCATTACATACGGCGCCTGCAGAATTTTTGTAATGCTGTCGAACAGCAAAAACAAGACTGCGATGCCGCTAAGAATTCTTCCAATCCAAATTTTAGCGCCGACTTTTTGTGAACTTATCTCTCTTGCGTTGATTGCTTGTGTATTGGTTTTCATAATTGTTTCCTCATATATCTTTATAGCTATTAAAGATGTCATCCCGAATAAATCGGGATGACATCTTTACTTTTCATTTTGTTTATTTATCTTTCGGATAAGTATAGTTTATCATCCATTGAATTCCGAATTTATCCGTCAGCATTCCGAAATAATCGCCCCAAAAAGTGTCTGCCAAAGGCATTGAAACTTCTCCACCTTTCGAAAGTCCATTAAAAATTTTCGTTGCTTCTTCCTTAGAATCGGCTGTTAAACTGATATGAAAATTGGTACCGGCGATTAATTGACCCCCTGTCGATTCAAGCACATCGGTAGCCATAAGTGTATTGTTTTTTCCGATAGGCAAGGAAACGTGCATCAGCTTTTCCTTTTCGTTTGGCTTAACCTTACTGCCTTCCGGTATATCGCTAAAACGCGTTAAGCCGACAAGCTCGCCGCCGAAAACGGATTTGTAAAAGTTAAATGCTTCCTCGGTGTTTCCGGGAAAGTTTAAGTAGGGATTGATCGCTTTCATTTTATTACTCCTTAATTTGTTGTTAATATTTTTTGCTTATTAAAGTGGTCTATAAATGTTCGCAATTATTCCGCTCGCAAATGATTTTGTGCTTATAAGTTGTAAATCCATCGGCTTAGGCAAAGCCGCAAACAGAGCTTGTCCTTTACCCAATGAAACGGGGTGAATAACCAGCCGGTATTCATCAATCAAATTATGCATGACAAGACTTTGAGCAATGCTAGCGCCGCCGTGTGCTAGTATATCTTTACCGCTTTGCTTTTTCAAGTTCATAATTTCTTCTATGAGATCACCTGCAGCGACTTTCGAATTTAGCCACTCTTCCAATAAATCTTTTGAACCTGAAGTTTCATAACTTCCGGCTTTTCTAAAACGCTCTGCGTCTTTAAGTGCAGAAGTTGTTAATTCTTTATGCTGAAGCTTAACTATTCCCTTCCTGGAAAAAACAATTTTCGGTATCTCATTCATCGGAGCTGCAAACGGCTCTTTTGAATAAGGCCAGTATGCTGCCATATCCTGGAATGTCCGGCTTCCCATAATATGGACGCCAGCATGCCGGATAGATTCAACTACCCAGTTCGTTGATTCCGAATTAATACTTTTAAAAATCCAGTCAATCTCTCCGTTCGGCCCGCATACAAAACCGTCAAGTGAAACCGACATCTTAAGAATTAACTTCCTCATTATTGAATCTCCTTCTAATCAATTAACTGGTTCATACTGATTCATTATTATTCCGCATTCGAAAGCCAGGCTCTTCAAAAGCTTCAGGTTTAGTTTGGTTTCAACTTTATTGAAAATGGTTAGACCTTTACCAATTGCTGCCGGATTAATAAAAAGATGATATTCATCTATGAGTTCACTCTAAAAAGGTCAAAATAGTTTCACAAAAAATTTTTAAGTGAGTAAGATTTTAAATAAATTCCTGAAAAGAAATTTACTCATTGGTTATTGAAAAAATGTTCAGAAAAAACACAAAA
>JAMCWE010000079.1 GCA_023475265.1 Bacteroidota bacterium | reverse complement strand
GGAAGAAAAGTTGTTGGAATAGTTGGAACAGATGTTGGTTTTGATGCCGGTGTGTTAATGTCTCAAGCCGGAGATTTTTCATCTTGGATTTATAAATCAATCAGTGTAACAAAAGGAAATGGAAGTTATAAACTTGCATCCACAATGGAACATCACTTGTTCGATAATGAACTGACAAGAAATGTTGCGCAGAAAAGAAAGATTATTCAAGAGGGTACAGTTGCGGAGTATAAAAAGAATCCAAATTTCTTAAATGCAGCGAAACCTTGGGAAGAAGAATCTTTCTATAATGAACATCCATACCCAGGTGTAAAATGGGGAATGGTTATAGATCTAAATAAATGTATTGGCTGCGGTGATTGCGTAATAGCTTGCAGCGCTGAAAATAATGTCCCTATAGTTGGAAAGGATCAAGTTCTAGTCAGCAGAGAAATGCAATGGCTGAGAGTTGATAGATATTATTCCGGAACAATTGACGAACCTACAGTTAGCAATCAGTTGATGCTTTGCCAGCAGTGCGATAATGCACCGTGCGAAAATGTCTGTCCGGTTGCAGCAACAACTCATAGCCCTGATGGTTTGAATCAAATGATTTATAATCGCTGCGTTGGAACAAGATACTGTTCAAACAACTGTCCTTACAAAGTTAGAAGATTTAACTTCTTCAATTTTAGAGATCACTTTAGAGAACATTACCAGCAGAGTCAGCTTTTAAGTTTGGTTTACAATCCCGACGTAACAGTTCGTTCGCGTGGAGTGATGGAAAAATGTACTTTTTGCATTCAGAGAATTATGGACGCACGTTCAAACGCAATTCATGAACACAGAGAGTTTAAAGGATCTGATGTTAAGACAGCATGCCAGGAATCTTGCAACACTAATGCAATAAAATTTGGTGATGAAAACGATAAGAACTCGGATATTTATAAATACAGAAAACATGAACTTGCTTATTATGTTTTGGAAGACGTTAACACAAAACCAAACGTTGCTTATCTTGCTAAATTAAGAAATACTGAGACGGAGGAAGCATAGTGACTACAGATTATTCACTTGAACTTGCAGTTGTAGAAGGAAATCCGCCACTTAAAGAACTTGATGAAGTAATTGTAAGACCGATGGTCACCAAGCCATCAAGAAAATACCAAATAGTTTTAGCAATTACATCAAGTCTTTTATTGATAGGAGCTATTTGTGTCGGTCTTACTTTTTATTATGGAATCGGAATGTGGGGAAATAACCAGCCTGTTGCTTGGGCATTTGATATCACCAATTTCGTATTCTGGATTGGTATTGGCCATGCCGGTACACTTATTTCGGCAATCTTATTTTTATTAAGGCAGCAATGGAGAAACGGAATTGCACGCTTTGCAGAAGCGATGACGATCTTCGCTGTTATGTGCGCTGGCTTGTTTCCGATTATTCATACCGGCCGCCCGTGGCTTGCCGGTTATTTAATTCCATACCCTAATCAACATGTTATGTGGCCGAATTTTATTTCGCCATTGGTATGGGACGTTTTTGCGGTTTCCACTTATTTTACTGTGTCATTAATTTTCTGGTATGTTGGGTTGATTCCGGATTTTGCAGCGCTGCGAGATAGAACTACTGCTAAAGTTAAGAAAACCATTTATTCAATTTTTAGTTTGGGCTGGCGAAACTCAAATCGTCAGTGGCATCATTATGAAAAAGTTTATATGATCCTTGCTGGCCTTGCTACGCCGCTGGTTCTTTCAGTTCATACTGTTGTAAGCTGGGATTTTGCTGCCGCAATTATTCCGGGTTGGCATTCAACAATCTTTCCTCCTTACTTTGTTGCCGGCGCAATCTTTTCCGGGTTTGCAATGGTAAGCACGGTTTTAATTTTTGTTCGTAAAGTTTTCGACATGGAACATATAATTACGTTAGACCATCTCGAAAAAATGAACAAGATCATTTTACTTACAGGTTCAATGGTCGGTTATGCTTACATTATTGAATGGTTCATGGCTTGGTACAGCGGCTCGCCAACAGAGCTTTTTACAACATTGAACAGAGCTTTTGGTCCGTATGCCTGGGGTTATTGGATAATGGTAAGCTGTAATGTTTTCTTTCCGCAGTTGTTCTGGTTTAAGAGAATTAGAAGATCCGTAGCGGTAACACTTATAATTGTTATCCTTGTAAATGTTGGAATGTGGTTTGAACGATTCGTCATCATAGTTTCATCATTAAGCAGAGACTTTTTACCGTCAAGCTGGCATTATTATAAACCAACGCTAGTTGATATGGGAATTTTAATCGGCAGTTTTGGTTTGTTCTTTACACTTGTTTTAATCTTTGCAAGAACCTTACCGGTAATTTCAATGGCTGAAATTAAATCGGTTGTACAAGGAGCGCAACCTACACATCATGGAGATGATCATAATGAATAATGATAAAAAAATATTTGGTGTCGCAGCGCTTTTTGACACTCCAAATGAAATTATAAATGCAGCAAAAAAAGTTACACAAGCTGGTTATAAAAATTATGATGTGAATACACCTTATCCTGTGCATGGAATGGATAAGGCGATGGGTTTGAGATCTTCTAAGCTTGGTTATGTTACATTATTCTTTGGTTTCTTCGGTGCATCTTCAATTCTATTTTTTATGTGGTGGGCTTTAGCGGTAAATTATCCATTAGTGATTGGCGGAAAACCATATTTTCCATTGCCTGCATTCGTTCCTATTACTTTTGAATTTACAGTTCTCAATGCGGTTATATCTACCTTCATTGCTATGATCGCAGTTGTTTTCAATCTTCCTTTTAATTCACATCCATTGCACGATACGAATTATATGAAGAATGTTTCTTCGGATAAATATGGTGTGGTAATTGAATCTGAAGATCCGCTGTTCGATGAAAACAAAGTGAAAGAGTTTTTGAAATCTTTGGGCGGGAAGAGCATTGAATTAATTTATAATCCCGAAAAGCAAACATTCAAAGTCTTCCAGCCAAAGTTTGTTATATTCTTGATTATAGTTGGAATAATAACTTCACTATTTACTTATATTACTTTGAATAAATTAATGTATTTACCTCCATTCGATTTTATGTTGAATCAAAATAAAGGTTCTGCGCAAGCTGAGAGCACATTCTTTTATAATAAACGTGAAATGCGGGAGCCAATAATAGGTACAGTTGCTCGCGGATATATTCCGTATGCTTTTGAAGGAGTTGTTGATACAAATGAATTTTATTCTAATCCTATTCTTCCAACCAAAAAAGTTTTAGAACTAGGACAGAAAAAATTCTTAACCTTCTGCAGCCCGTGTCATGGAGATTACGCTGATGGTAACAGCAGACTGCAAGGACAATTTCCGCCGGGACCAACTCTTCATTCAGCAAGAGTTATTGGTTTTAACGATGGTAAACTTTATAATATAATCACAAATGGTCAGAATGGAATAATGCCTTCTTATGCCTATCAAACTACAAGAGAAGAAAGATGGGCAATAGTGAATTACATTAGAGTTTTGCAAAGAGCGCAGAATCCAAAACCATCTGACTTTACTGCAATAAGTGAGATTAATAAGGAGTCTGGTAATGCCTCAAATTGAATCTAAAGTACCTAACGCTCAAGCTGGATACGTTAAAAAGGAATTACCAAAAAATCTTGGTACCTGGGGGCTTGTACTTTTAGTTATCGGAGTTGTCTTAAGTGTAACAAGTTATTTAATCGATCCTGCTAGAGCTTCGTTTGGATATTTAACAGCATTTATTTTCCTGTTGTGTATTGGCGTTGGCTCTTTATTTCTAGTTGCTATGGAATATGCCGCTGGCGCTGTTTGGAGTGTTCCGTTTAGAAGGGTAAGTGAATTATTCGCTTCGAGCGTTCCGTATCTTATCTTATTAATTATTCCTCTTTTCTTCAGCATGCATAATTTATTTATTTGGATGAATCCTGATGCTGTTGCTCATGATGAAACTTTGCAAGCAAGAATGAGTTATCTTAATGTTCCTTTCTTTATTATAAGAGACGTTGTTATACTTTTAATTTGGTGGTTGTTCTATCATTTACTAATTAGAAATTCACGGAAACAAGATACAACTCCGGATCAAAATTTAACTACTAGAAATATAAAGCTATCCACAGCCTTCATACCAATTTTTGCTTTTACAATATCGATTATTTCTT
>JAMCWE010000094.1 GCA_023475265.1 Bacteroidota bacterium | reverse complement strand
CCAGCCGTTTCTACTTTGAATGAATTAAGAAAAAATGTTACTCTTTCAAAAATTGATACCACTTTAAATGATGATCAATCAAATCAAACAAGTAACAATAACATTGCTGATAACCAAACCTCTCTCAGCACTTCGTCAGGATTAGTATTCATAGACTTTAGTACCGTTGGCGATACTGTTACTGAAATTTCAAATAGAATGCTTATCGATGATCTTTTGCACGAAGGCGATAACGAGCTTGCACAGGTAATGCATTTGAATGACAGAAAAGATACAACTTTAACATTCGATTCTGCTGCTGTAAAATTACTTATAAAGTTTGCTGAATCCGGAAGCCCCGAAGCATTAACTATTTTGGGAAGGCTCTACGAACTCGGCGGTCATTTTCCCAAGGACTTAACGCAAGCGAGTGTTTATTATATCAGAGCAATAAGACTCGATTCGCCGCGCGCACCGGTATTATTGTGGAAGATGATTAAAGACAAAAATTATTTCATTCAGTTAAAGAAACAAATTGATCAAAACGATCCCCGTGCAATGTTTGTTTGGTACGGATTGTTTTCAATCGGCTTAGATATGCAGCTTGCCGAAGCCGATGCAATCAACCTGCTTAAAAAATCAGCTGCATTAAATTACCTTCCGGCTTTGAATGAATTAGGTTTGGATTTATATACTGGTAAGTATCTTAAACAGGATAGAGACAAGGCAATTGAAGTTTGGCAGGCGGCAAAAAATCTCGGCAGCTACGAAGCTTCAATTAGAATTTCCATTGCTAAAATTTATGGTTACTTAAAAATTTCCGATTACAGCACTGCCATTGAAGAAATTAAAAAAGCTGTTAATGATGGCTCTGTGCTTGCGCAGGCAACACTCGCCTATTGCTATAAAAATGGGATTGGTTTAGATGTAAGCGAACCGGAAGCAGTAAAGTATTATAGATTTGCTGCACAGCGCGGCAGCCGCTTTGCCTTCGATGCACTTAAACAAATGTATGACGCTATTCGCCCGCCGGATAAAATTTTTAGTATTAATTGAAAATTTAATCTTTAGCTCTCACTTTTAACTTACAAACTAAATATCATAACAATTAAATCATGTTATAATTTGAAAAGATTATAATAATTTAGGGTTAGTAGAAAAATCGCAAACGAATGAAGTGCAATCAGAAGTCATACACAAACACTTTTAATAAAACTTCTGCGGGGGTAGTTTTTTTAATTGTTTCCTTCAGCCAAGAGTAAATTCAAAAATAAACTGATTTTTACAAAATAAAATTATATTTTATTCATTAGATATTCATTGGCTTGTTCATTTAATTCAATAGTAATGTAATTTCTAATGGGAATGGGGTGTTTTATGAAACCTGCGAAATTTATTTTTACTTTACTAATCACCACAATAATTTTTCTCTTCTCTTCATTATCCTTTTCGCAAGAAAAAATTATTAATAAATGCATTTCGATTAGTAAGATTTCTGCAAATCCAACATATACAAGATTGAATATTAATAATATCTCCACATTCGTTTATAACAATGGTTATATAGATAACAATCCGGATGGT
Organism: Bacteroidota bacterium; assembly: GCA_023475265.1. Classification (GTDB taxonomy): domain Bacteria; phylum Bacteroidota; class Ignavibacteria; order Ignavibacteriales; family Ignavibacteriaceae; genus FEN-1297. The sequence goes on along the minus strand of JAMCWE010000094.1, from coordinate 2,622 downwards.
TCGCTTGAAGGCATGGTCTTTCCTAAAGGCAGCGGAAAAACTTGTATATATCAAAGCGGCTTTTTGTGGGGAGGGAAAATAAATGGTCAGATTCAAGTCGGAGGTTCTGCATATCGAACAGGTTTAACTCCGGGAAAAATTTTACAAGATGGCAGCGCAGAAGATCCTAATCAAACTAATGTTCGAATTTATAGAGTCCGGAGGGATTTTAGAACTTCTGACTTAAAATCCGAAATAAATGATGGTGAAGGAACGTATCAACAAATATTTGTGCAATATGAAAAGGATTGGAATGAATGGCCGGCGAAGATGGTGCCCCATTTATTGATTCAGACCGCGATGGTACATATAATCCGGCAATTGATATTCCCGGATTTGATGATGCCGATCAAACAGTTTGGTATGTAGCTAATGATTTAGACTCAACAAAAACTATAAATTTATACGGCTCCTTGCCAATAGGAATTGAACTTCAAGTTACTGTTTGGGGTTATAACTCAACTACAAGTTCAATAGGATATTCTACATTTAGAAAATATAAGTTGATTAACAAGAGTGGAAATGAAATAAAGGATATGTATGCAGCACTTTGGTCGGATATTGATGATGGCGCTGCAAATGATGATTTTGCCGGATGCGATACAACCCTAGATTTAGGATATGTATACAATGCAATAGATACTGATGGCGTATACGGTTCTACACCTCCTGCAGTTGGTTTTAGTATTATGCAAGGACCTATTGTCAATGGAAATGCAAATGATGTTGCAAATTATTCCGGCAAAATAATAAGAGGAAAAAGAAATCTTCACATGACTTCATCTGTATATTTTGCATGCGGTGATTCATTATATTATAATCCTATACAGGGTAATTACAATGGCACATTAGCATGGTATAACTATATGCAGGGAAGGACAACTAAGACCGGGGAATTATTTAAAATACCTCAGGAATTTGGAGGAGGTTCAACAACTTTTACATTATCCGGAGATCCAGTTACCGGCAAAGGCTGGATCGATGGAATCGGACAACATTGCGGTGATAGGAATATTACAATTGCATCCGGACCGTTTAATATGGCAGCCGGCGATACTCAAGAAGTTGTTTTTGCAAATGTCGTTGGTATGGGCACAGATAGATTGAACTCAATTAGTATAATGAAATTTTACAACAGTCAAATTCAAAAGTCATATTATGATATGGTTAAGAATGTAATTCTACCCAATGATTTTGAATTGTTCCAGAACTATCCAAATCCATTTAATCCAACAACAATAATCAAATATCAAATTCCCAAATTCGGATTGGTTCAATTAAAAATTTATGATGTTCTTGGAAGGGAAATAGTAACGCTTGTGAATGAAGTGCAATCACCAGGAAATTACAGTGTGCAATTTGGGGAAAACGTGAATCATAGATTGACAAGCGGAATTTATTTCTATACTTTGAAGGCAGGCAATTTTGTTCAAGCTCGTAAAATGATTTTGCTGAAGTGATTATATAAAAAATGGCTTTATAATAAAAGAGTTGAAGGACAAGGGAATGAATCAAAAAAATTTTAATCACATTATTATAGTTTTAATAATCTTAGCTGCACTTGTAAAGTTGTATGCTGAAGGTGGAGATAAAAATAAGAAGAATATCCCATCAAAAATTTTAAGCTCTCCTTCCACAACCCACTTTGACATAAATAATATTTCCACGCGTATTTCAAACGACGGAACTTGCGATGATAATTATAACTCAAATCTTGAAGGGCTTGTGTATCCGAAAGGCTCAAATAAGTCAGCTATATACAAGAGCGGTTTTGTTTGGGGTGGAATGGTAAACGGACAAATTCGTGTCGGCGGTTCTGTTTATAGATCAGGTTTGCAGCCTGGAAAAATTATTCAAAAAGGAACTGCACAAAATCCTGAAGATCCTTCTGTAAGAATATTTAGAGTAAGAAAAGATTTTGCAGCTGCCGATTTAAAATCTGAGATAAATGACGGTGAAGGAACTGCGGATGAGATAAGGGCACAATATCAAAAAGACTGGAATGAATGGCCAGCCGCTGATGGAGCTCCTTTTACTGATGTTGACGGAGATGGAAAATATAATCCTTCAGTTGATATTACAGGTGTACCCGGCGCTGATCAAACTATCTTTTATATTGCGAATGATATTGATACTTCTAAAACTGCTTACTTGTACGGTTCACCTCCGGTAGGATTGGAATTACATGTTACTGTTTGGGGATATAAGCAGCCTTCACCTTTTGATAATATGATATTTAAAAAATATCAAGTAATAAATAAAAGCGATACAAATTATACTGATGCTTACTTTGGCATTTGGTCCGATGTTGATATTGGGAATGCTTCAGATGATGTTGATGGATGCGATACATTATTAAATTTAGGTTATACTTATAACTTCAATCCTGTGGATATGCTTTATACACCACTTCCTCCCCCTGCCGTAGGCTTTTCTGTTTTACAAGGACCAATTGTAGATGGAAATGCTTCCGATAGTGCAGCCTTTGATGGAAGAATTTTATACGGCAAAAAAAATCTTCCTATGACTTCTATTGGTTATATATTTAAAAACTCTATCTTTCCTTATAACGAACCGCCGCAA
>JAMCWE010000155.1 GCA_023475265.1 Bacteroidota bacterium | reverse complement strand
GCTTGGGGTGTAACTATAAAATTAATTAATACTAATGTTCAAGGAATTCCAGTTGTTCCAATGGGTGTTCAAGGTATTTCATGGACGCTTTCAACGGTTCTTGTTCTTACAGCAGGCACTATTTTCATGATGTGGCTTGGCGAGCAAATTACCGATAAAGGAATTGGAAACGGAATTTCATTAATAATTTTTATTGGCATTATTGATCGTTTCCCATTTGCTATTCTAGATGAATATCAGCGTATTAGCCAAGGAAACAGCAACATTATTATTGAGTTTATTATTTTAGCATTGATGGTAGGTATTATAGCCGGTGTTGTTCTTGTAACACAAGGAACGAGAAGAATTCCCGTTCAATATGCTAAAAGAGTTGTTGGAAGAAAAGTCTATGGCGGTGTTACTCAATATATTCCTCTTCGTGTAAATACTGCCGGAGTAATGCCAATTATATTTGCTCAATCAATTATGTTTATTCCAAGTACAGTCTTATCATTTTTTCCGAACAATGAATTTCTGCAAGAGTTATCACGCTATTTTGTTTACAATTCACCAATATATTCTTTCATTTACGCGGTGATGATAATTTTCTTCACTTATTTTTATACTGCAATCGCATTTAATCCTAAAGATGTTGCAGATACAATGAAGAAACAAGGTGGGTTTATTCCGGGAATAAGACCAGGAAAACAAACTTCAGAATTTATTGATAACATATTAACTAAAATAACTTTGCCGGGATCTTTTTTCCTTGCAATAATTGCAATACTGCCTGCATTTGTTTCTGGTTGGGGTGTTTCAATGAGATTCGCTCAATTTTTTGGCGGCACCAGCTTGTTGATTGTAGTTGGCGTGGCTCTTGATACTTTACAACAAATTGAATCTCATTTACTGATGCGTCATTATGATGGATTTATGAAGACCGGCAAAATTAAAGCTAGAAAATGAAACTGTTTTGTGATTTATATAAAAACAAAAAAAGAAATAGATTATATTAAAGAAAGTTGTAAGATTGTTGCAGAAACTCTTCAACTTCTGAAACGATATGTAAGAATTGGAATTACGACTAAAGAACTAGACCAGATTGCAGAAGATTATATATTAAGTAATAATAGTAAGGCAGCGTTCAAAGGATATTCTCAAGGCGGTTCATCAATAGATTATCCTGCTGCAATTTGTGCTTCGATTGATGAACAAGTTGTACATGGAATACCTGACAATAGAGTTCTTAAAGATGGTGAAATTATTTCGTTAGATGTTGGAGTTCTGAAGAATGGATATTATGGCGATGCAGCTTTAACAGTTGCAGTCGGAAATATCTCTGATGAAAAACGACGACTGATGGAAGTGACTGAAAAGTCTTTATATTTAGGCATTGAACAAGCTGTTGCTAATAATAAAGTGCATGATATTTCGGCAGCTGTCCAAACTTATGTTGAAGCTAACGGTTTTTCTGTTGTTCGTGATTTATGCGGACATGGTGTCGGTAAATATTTACATGAAGAACCCTCAGTTCCAAATTATGGTAAAAAAGGAACGGGTCCTAAACTTAAATCTGGAATGACAATAGCGATTGAGCCGATGGTTAATCTCGGTAAATACAATGTGAAGACGAATTATGATGGTTGGACTGTGGTAACTGTTGATGGGTTACCTTCAGCTCATTTTGAACATTCAATATTAATTTCAAACGGCGAACCAGAAATTTTAACAGTTTGTTAATGGCAAAACAAGGACCAATAAAAGTAGACGGAATTGTTACCGAGACATTACCAAATGCCCATTTTAAAGTAAAACTGGACAACGGTCACGAAATACTTGCGCATATTTCCGGTAAAATGAGAATGCATTTTATTAAGATATTGGTTGGAGATAAAGTGTCCATAGAATTATCTCCATATGACTTAACAAAAGGTAGAATTACCTATAGATACAAATAGTGGAGTTGAAATGAAAGTTAGAGCTTCTGTTAAAAAGATTTGTGAAAATTGTAAGATAATTAAACGCAAAGGCGTTGTTAAAGTTATTTGTAAAAACCCAAAACATAAACAGCGTCAAGGTTAATTAAAATTTTAAGGAGAAAATAATTGGCTCGTATAGCTGGTGTTGATTTACCAAAAAACAAAAAAGTTTTATTCGGCCTGCAATATATTTTTGGAATAGGCCCAACCTCTTCCTCAGAAATATTATCTAAGGCAAAAGTTAATCCTGAGAAAAAAGTTTCAGATTTAACGGATGAAGAAGTTGCCGAAATTAGAGCAATTCTTACTGCGGAATATAAAGTTGAGGGTGCTCTTCGATCCGAAGTTCAACAAAACATAAAAAGATTGATGGATATCGGAAGCTACAGAGGAATAAGACATAGAAAAAGTCTTCCTGCAAGAGGACAAAGAACCCGGACTAATTCCAGAACTCGTAAAGGTAAAAGAAAAACAGTTGCTGGCAAAAAGAAGACACCAACTAAGAAATAATGTTAGTTAACTTGGAGGTTTAAAACTTGGCTAAAGTTGTAAAAAAAACAAAAAAAAGAACTCATGTTGATGCAAATGGTGTTGCTCATGTTAAAGCAACGTTTAATAATGTGATTGTTACAATTACTGATATTTATGGGAATGTAATCGCTTGGTCATCTGCAGGTAAAAATGGATTTAAAGGCTCAAGAAAAAATACACCTTTTGCTGCACAAGTATCTGCGGAAGCTGCTGCGAAAGAAGCTTTCGATTTAGGATTAAGAAGAGTTGATGTTTTAGTGAAAGGACCAGGTTCCGGGCGTGAAGCTGCAATTAGAGCATTGAATACTGCTGGATTGGATATTAGTTCAATTAAGGATGTTACACCTATTCCACACAATGGTTGTAGGCCACCAAAGAAAAGAAGAGTTTAAATTTTATTTTGGAGAGTTATTAATGGCGAGATATACAGACTCAGTATGCACATTATGCAGAAGAGAAAGACAAAAATTATTTTTAAAAGGTCAGAAGTGTTTTACTGATAAATGCCCGATTGAAATAAGAAATTACCCTCCTGGGCAACACGGAAATACCAGACGAGCTAAAGTTTCTGAATATGGTATTCAGCTTCGAGAAAAACAAAAGATTAAAAGAATCTATGGTTTGCTCGAAACTCAATTCAGAAATTACTTTGAAAAAGCCAGTAGGCAAAAAGGTATTACTGGCGACAACCTAGTGAAATTGTTGGAATGCAGATTGGATAATGTTGTTTATAGGCTTGGTTTTGCTTCGTCTCGGAAACAAGCGAGACAGTTGATAAAACATAGACATATTATTGTAAATACTCATCTAGTTGATGTACCTTCTTTTATTCTTGATGCCGGTGATATAATTAAAATTAAAGATAAAAGTAAAAAACTCGATGTTATCCATGGTTCTCTTAAGAAAATGAAAGACAGTACTTATTCTTGGTTAACAATTGATAAAGCCTCATTGTCAGGAACATTTATGCAAGTTCCCGAAAGAGCCGACGTTCCTCTAAATGCCAACGAACAATTGGTTGTTGAGCTTTATTCCAAATAAAATCAAATTTTTTTGACTAATTTTTAGAGGATTAATAAATGAGTGTATCAAACTTAAAGATGCCTGAAGCAGTAGTTCTTGATGAGATAAGTTATAAGAATACTTTTGGTAAATTTTCACTTCAACCGTTAGAACGAGGTTATGGCGTAACACTTGGAAATTCCATTCGAAGAGTATTGCTTTCATCGCTAACCGGTGCAGCAATAGTTTCTGTAAAATTTTCCGGTGTTTTACACGAATTCACTACTATAGAAGGAGTTGTTGAAGACGTTTCTGAAATCATACTTAATCTTAAACAAGTGAGATTAAAACTTCTCAACAAAAAACCAAATAAAATTGATATATCTTTTAGCGGAGAAGGCGTATTTACTGCTGGTGATATTCAAAAACACAGCAATGATGTAGAAATTTTAAATCCGGAACTGCATATTGCTGCTCTTAACAAAAATGCTAAGTTCGATATCGAGCTTAGAATTGGCAGAGGGAAAGGCTATGTACCAGCTTCTGAGAACATAGTTCCGGATCAAACTATTGGCGTTATTCCAATTGATTCGATTTTTACGCCAATTAAAAATGTAAAATATGATGTTGAGAATGTGAGAATCGGCGACAAAAATGATTTTGAAAAATTAACTTTGGAAATTGCTACCGATGGCTCTATAACTCCAGATGACGCTTTGACGCAAGCTGCAAAAATTCTCAAAGAGCATATTCAACTATTTATTAATTTTGATATTGAACAAGAAGAAGAACAAGCTGTAAGCCAAAAGGATAGTGAGAAAGAAAGAATTAAGAAAATACTTCTTACAGGTGTTGACGATCTTGAATTGAGTGTTAGATCCCATAATTGTTTAAAAGCTGCAAACATTAAAAATCTTGCCGAGCTTGTAAGAAAAGATGAATCTGAGATGTTAAAGTTTAGAAACTTTGGTAGAAAATCTTTAGCTGAACTTATGGAAATTGTTGAGAACCTCGGACTTGAATTTGGAATGGATGTTGACAAATACTTAAAAGACGAAACTGAAAATAATTAATTTTTGAAAAAGGTTTATTCATGCGACACAGAGTTAAAGGTAGAAAACTTGGAAGAACAGCAAGCCATCGCGAAGCTCTTTTAAGATCGCTTGCCGCTTCTTTATTGAAGCATAAAAGAATTAAAACTACAGTTGCAAAAGCTAAAGAGACAAGAACATTTGTTGAGTCCCTTATAACAAAAGCACGTAAGAATGATCTTCATGCTAAAAAATTTGTAATGAATTTTATTAAAGATAAAGAAGTTGTTAAAGAATTATTCAGCGAAATTATAACAAAAATAGGCGATAGGCCCGGCGGATATACAAGAGTGATTAAACTAGGAAGAAGAGCCGGCGATGCTGCTGAGGTTGCTATTCTTGAGTTAGTAGATTACAATGATGTAGTTAATGCAAAGGCTGAAGAAAATAAAGAAAAGAGAGAAGCCAAAGCAAAAGCTAAAAAAGAAAAGGAAAAAGAAGCTGAAGAAATTGAAGAAGCAAAAGTAGTTGAAGAAACTAATTCTAAAAAATAATTGAAACTAAATTTTTTATTTATAATCCCGATTCGTCGGGATTTTTTTTGCCATGTTTGATAAACAAGAATTTATAAAATCAGTATATAATCTTTCCGAACTTCCGAAAAATAATTTGCCGGAAATAATTCTTTGCGGCCGGTCTAACGTTGGCAAATCATCATTTATTAATTCTCTTTTTAATAGAAAAAATTTAGCAAAGATAAGTTCTACGCCGGGCAAAACCCGGTCAATAAATTATTACCTCATCGACGATAAACTTTTTGTTGTTGATCTTCCCGGTTATGGTTACGCAAAAACCAGCCAAACAGAAAGAAAGTTTTGGGCTAAGTTGATCGGTGATTTTATCTCAACATCAAAAAATATTTCGTTAGCTTTCCATCTCATAGACAGTAGACACAAACCTACTGAGTTGGATATTCAACTAAATGAATTATTGCAATCAACCCAGATTCCATATATTGTTGTTTTGACTAAAGCCGATAAGCTTAGACAAACAGAATTCAAAGATTCAATTGAAAATCTTCAAACTACATTTCCGAATATTAAAAATGAGGATGGAATTTTATTTTATTCCTCAGTTAAAAATACAGGGCGAAAGCAAGTATTAAATCTCTTATCGGAATTATTTTATTCTAAATGATAAACCGTTTGTTTGCTATTATAAAATTGTAAATTTATATTAACAATCAATATTTAAATCTCTGTAAAAAATTTACCTAACATGGATCGCAGACAGAAAAGAAGAATTTTAATCTTTCTATTCGTTCCGCTTTTAGCTGCGGTACTTTTATTTACTGACGAATTAATCATTAGAATAATTACAATAGCCTTAATTGTAATTTACGTTGCGTTCATTATTTTCCTTCGCGATTCGATAAAATTTGAGGGGCCATATGTTTCTCAAGATTTAAGCGATGAAGAGCCTCAGATGGCTGATGACTCACCAGCTGGTGATTTTGATGAATCATTCGAAATAATTTCTAAAAATAAAAATCTTGAAATTATAACCGCAGAAAATTATACGCCTGAGTTAAGGCTTTCTAAAACTACATTAAAGCCTCCCGATTTAAAAGAAAGATTTGAAGAAATTGCAAATGAATCTCTCCCGCAAGGAATTGGACATGACGGGCAATTTACTTTTGTCCTTGAAAAAATGCTTGCAGTAATTAAAGAAGCATATGCAGCACATACAGCAATTTTCTTTTGGTATAATAAAAAGAAAGAAAAATTATCAATTGAAAAGTATGTAAGTAATTCAACGGATATTGCGCAGAGGAAATTTGATATTGAAGATGACATTTTAAGCAAGATAATTGAAAAAGCTGAACCGGAATTATTGAGCGATATTTCTCCGGCTGCTGAAGCTGATGTAATTCGATATTATAACGTCCCGCAAAACATAAGAAGTTTTGTCGGGGTCCCAATTTTTTATGATAAATCCTTAATCGCAATTATTGCTGTTGATTCTAAGATGGGAGATGCATTTGGAATTGAAACTATTTATTCATTAGGAAGATTTGTTAGAGTCATTACAATGATTATAACAATCTTTGAAGAAAAACATTCCGACACAATTTCCCAGCAAAGACTAAAAGGAATTTTAAGCCTGATTGGACAAGATAAAAAATTTGAATGTGAAGATGATTTAATTTCTTCAATTCAAAATAGTATTAATCTAATTTTAACCTGGGATGCATTTGCTTTTATATATTATCACCCGGTTGAAAAATGTTTTAAGACAAAAAAAATAATAAATAACACATCGTTAAAATATGTCGGGGAAAATTTAGAAATTGAATTAACAGGAACTCTTGTCGGAAAATCTATAGTTACCGGAATTCCTGTAAAGATCGATGATACATCTGCTGCTGAATATAAAAGATTTTCTAAAGTAGAAAGTGTAAGCTTTGACGGCTCTTTTATTGCGGTTCCAATTGTATATTTTAACCAGAATTACGGTGTACTTTGTTTTGAAAGCTTGAAAAAAAATGCCTATTCAAATTCCGATATTCAATTTCTTAGAGAAGTTGTAAATATTTTTTCTTTCATTATTCATTCTTATTCGACACAGCTTGTACTTAAGAGTTATCTTGCAATCGATATTGAGACCAAAGTTTTAAATGCTGATACTTTTAAAGAAAGGCTTGCATCAGATTTATTTAAATCAGTGCAATTAAAAATTCCTGGAGCTATTGCTTTAATTCGTATCGATGATTTCTTAGAACAAGAATCATTATTTGACGGTAATCCGCTTCCTAAGGTGCTTACTTCTGTTTCCGAAGCCATTGCGCAAGAAATAACACCGACAAATATTTTAGGAAGATTATCTGAAAAAGTTTTTGGTGTTTATTTCTTTAATGTAACGACAAAAGATGCTTTTCTGTGGGCCGAAAAATTAAGAGTTAAGATTGCAAGAATGCCTATCGCTGTAGTTTCAAAGCAAACTACATACACTGTTTCTATCGGTGTAGCTTCAACAAATTCAAAAACTAATCCTGAAGAAGTTATTTATAACGCTGATCTGGCGCTTCAAAAAGCCTTAGAACGCGGCGGCAATACTGTCCGCAATATTAATTAATATTTAACTAAAATTAATTTAACGATGAACAATTTCTATTTTATAGTTCTTGACGGTGTTGGCATCGGCGAACTTCCGGATGCGAAAAATTACGGTGATGAAGGAAGCAATACGCTTTATAATATTTCAAAAGCTGTTGGCGGATTAAATTTGCCTAACTTGCAAAAATTGGGACTTGGAAATATTAGCGAAATTTTAGGAATAGAAAAATTAAATCAACCGTTGGCATCTTACGGCAAGATGAAAGAAATATCAAAAGGTAAAGATTCAACTACTGGCCATTGGGAACTAGGTGGATTGTTTGTCGATACTGATTTTTCATATTTCCCAAATGGATTTTCTGAAGAAATAATCGAAAAATTTTTATTGTATACAAACTGTCAAGGAATACTTGGGAACAAAGCTGCTTCAGGCACAGAAATAATTAAAGAACTTGGCGACGAACATGTAAAAACCGGTTTTCCAATTATTTACACTTCCGCTGATTCGGTATTTCAGATTGCAGCACACGAAGAAATAATTCCGCTCGATGAGCTGTATAAAATTTGCAGTATCACGCGAGAAAAAGTTTTGGCTCCTCCAATAATAATCGGAAGAGTAATTGCCCGGCCATTCATTGGGACTTCCGGTAAATACACAAGGACAACCAACAGAAGAGATTTTTCACTTGATCCTCCTTCCGATACAATACTAGATCTCTTACAAAAAAATAAAATCAATACTGTTGCAATTGGAAAAATAAATGATCTGTTTAACTACCGTGGAATTTCTAAGCAAGAAAAAACAAAATCTAATGAAGAAGGATGCAACAGGCTGATTGAGTATTCTTCAAAAGCAACCGGAAGTTTTATAATGGCGAACTTGGTGGATTTTGATGTTTATTTTGGTCATCGAAATGATCCATCTGGATTTGCTAAAGCTCTTAAACAGTTTGATGATTTCATTCCGAAATTACTTGAGAGGTTGGACGAAACAGATGCACTTTTAATTACGGCAGATCACGGAAATGATCCAACAACTCCCAGCACTGATCATAGCCGAGAGTATGTTCCGATTTTATTTTATAGAAAGAATAAGTCTGTTAGAAACCTTGGCGTACGTAGCACTTTTTCAGATGCGGGGAAAACAGTTGCAAATTATTTTAATCTGAAAAATGATTTAAAAGGTGAAAGCTTTCTGAGTTAAAAAATTTTTAATGATTGTATCTTTAAGTTTTGTAATTTATATTCGCAATAAATTTAATAGACAAACCTTAAAAATGAGGTTGATTTGTTTTTAGGAAAAGTTATTGGCACTGTTTGGTCGACAAAGAAAGATGAGAATTTGGTGGGAGCCAAATTTTTAATTGTAAAACAGATCGATTTAAATTTTAACGAAAAGGAAAATTTTGTCGTTGCTGTTGATAGTGTTGGCGCTGGAGAAGGAGAGGTTGTCCTAGTTGCTACAGGCAGCTCTTCAAGGCAAACCGAATTCACAAAGAATAAACCTGTTGATGCCGTTATTATGGCAATCGTTGATAAACTTGATATCCCGCTTAAAGAATATTTAGCTGAACAAAAAAAATAATTCTTAGATATTTTAAATAAATGAGTTAGGATCTTCAGCTTTTTTTTTGACTAATCTTGTTAAATAGAATTATTTTAATACGAAAAAATTTCCGGTGAATAAATAACTTATTTAATATTATTGGTCATTTTAAGTGATAACAAAAGGCACAAAAATTGTTTCTTGGTAAAGTGATAGGGAATATTTGGGCTACAAAAAAATATGAATCTTTAAAAAGTTTCAAACTAATGTTTGTACAACCTATAAATGCCGAATTGGAAAATTGCGGTGATCCATTGGTTGCTGTTGATACAGTTGGCGCCGGACCAGGCGAAATAATATACTATATTACAGCATCAGAAGCAGTTATTCCACTACCGGTTGATATGGCCCCTGTCGATGCTTCAATTGTCGGCATTGTGGATTCAATAAACGTGGAAAAATAATCAACGAGGTGAGCAGTGAGAATTACCAAACAGTTTACGAATCGTGAAAGCCAATCTCTCGATAAGTATTTACAAGAAATTGGTAAAGTTGATCTCTTGAAACCTGAAAATGAAATTGAATTGGCAATTAGAATAAAGAAGGGTGATCATGTTGCATTAGAAACTTTAACTAAAGCAAACCTTAGATTTGTAGTAAGCGTTGCCAAACAATATCAAAACCAGGGCCTATCACTTGGAGATTTGATTAATGAAGGAAATTTAGGTTTAATAAAAGCTGCAAAACGTTTTGATGAGACAAGAGGATTTAAATTTATTTCTTACGCAGTTTGGTGGATCCGTCAGTCAATTCTTCAAGCACTTGCAGAACAATCTAGAATTGTAAGACTGCCGCTTAACCGCGTTGGTGCTTTAAATAAAATTGGCAAAGCATACAGCAACCTTGAACAAGAGTTTGAAAGAGAACCAAGCGCAACTGAACTTGCCCAAGAACTTGATATGGATGTAAGTGATGTTGCAGATACATTAAAAATTTCCGGCCGCCATGTTTCGATGGATGCGCCGTTTGCTCAAGGTGAAGAAAATAGATTGCTGGATGTAATTGAAAATGAAGAACAGCCAAATCCGGATTACGGACTTATGACCGAATCATTAAAAACTGAAATTGAGAGAGCTTTATCTTCATTAACTGAAAGAGAAGCTGAAGTAATTAAATTATATTTCGGTTTGAATAAAGAACATTCGTTAACATTAGAAGAAATTGGAGAAAAATTTAATTTGACCAGAGAAAGAGTTAGACAAATAAAAGAAAAAGCAATTCGTCGGTTGAGGCATACTTCAAGAAGTAAAAATTTAAAAGCATACTTAGGCTGACATCGATAATGAATCTGAAATCTTTAATATTAATTTTATTCTGTACCCTTGGCTTAATAATAAATAACGGATGTTCTGCTTCTTCTAATGCAATTCGCTACGGCAATTCAGAAAAAATTTCTGATGAAAATAAATCGAACGTCAGATTTAGTTCTAAAGATGAAGATAAAAAAAATGATCAAGCTTCTTTGTATCAGCAAAATGATACGACGGAAACTGATATTGATACTTCTGATTCCGATGATCTGCCAACAAGCGTAAACAAAGTTGATGTAAGTTCTTTATTAAAAAAATATGGCAACACTTCTAAAAATGATTTAAGTCCGGAACAAATTAACGCCAGAGAAAAAATGTTGATGGAGATTATTAAATATCTAGATACTCCATACAAATACGGCGGAAACACAAAAGAAGGAATTGATTGCTCGGCATTTACCAAAGCTGTTTATGAAAAAAGCATATCAGTAGAACTTGAAAGAAGCGCAAGAGAACAATATCATGAAGGAGAAGAAATCAGCAATAAAGATGATCTTGAGTTTGGTGATCTTGTATTTTTTAATACCCGGCGAAAAGTTAGGCCCGGCCATGTTGGTATTTACTTAGGCGATCATTTATTTGCTCATGCGAGCTCCAAAAATGGTGTAATTGTTTCTTCGCTTGATGAAGCTTATTATTCAAAAAGATATATGGGGGGAAGAAGAATTGAAAATACATTAGATTCCGGAACGGTATCCGGTAACAACTAATCAATTCACAATAATCAAAATTGTTCCATTCCCATTAAAAATTAATTCCCATTTTTCTTCCAGAAAAATTTTGTGATATAAATGATTATTAAAATTTAGTATTTGATGTATTATTACATCCAATAAGTTAAAAGATTAATATTACAACCTTATGAAAGGATTCCCCATGTATATTCTTAAAAATATTATTATGAAGAAGAAAATTTATTTCTTGATTTCATTTTGTTTAATTATCATTTCATCCGGCTTTTCATTTGCACAATTAAGTTCGCTTAAGCAGCTTAAGAAAGACACGCAATCATTAAATCAAAAAGAAGGAAGTACAAAATCAACTGACCCTTGGTCAATCAAGCAAATAATATCAACAGAAGAGCTGCAAAAAGAATTGACTTCTTCTAAGGGTAATAAACCTGTTGTTCTGCATGTGGGTTTTGATTTTTTATATAATCAAGAACATATACCCGGTGCAAAATATATTGGACCAGCATCCAGAGGAAATGGAATTCAATCATTAAAGAATGAAGTTAAAAATTTAAAGAAAGATCAGAGCATTATTATTTATTGCGGATGCTGCCCTTGGGGACATTGTCCTAATATTCGTCCTGCTTTTAAAACATTAAAAGAATTAGGTTATAATAATGTGAAAGTTCTTTACTTGCCGGATTCATTTGCAAAGGATTGGAAGGGTAAAGGTTATGCAATTGAAGGTCAGGTGCAAAAAACGGAAAGTCAGAAGTAAAATTTTTGTTAAAAGTTGAAGAAGATAATTATTATTTGCAACTTAAATAGAGCGTAAATGCAATTAATTTTCACATCGACGGGAAAATTTTTAACGCTGTTAGGAAATCTTCTTTCTGTATAGGAAAATATTTTAATTTATATAGTAAAATTTTCCACTTCATTGGGAAAATTTATTATATCATTAGGAAATTTTTTTACATAATTGGGAAAAACTATTATATTATTAGTAAAAATTTCTTCTTAAATAGTAAATTTTTTTACATATATTGTAAATAAGATGCTTATTTTGAGTAAAATTAAAGATGTTTTTAATTTCATATAAGTATTTCTCTGGGAAACGATGTATTTTTATATATTTAATTGAGAGATATAAGAACATCTAAATAATTTTCATTCAAATAAATTAAAAGGGATCTGAAATGCTGAAATATAACCTTTCAAAAATTTTTTCTGCTAGGGGAATAACTAACAAAACTTCATTCTTATTAAAAATAGGATTTACATCCAGAGTTGCATATGGAATTACGAATGAAAGATTTGTTAGCTTATCTCCAAAACACTTAGAGCGATTATGTCTTGGACTCAATTGTACGCCGAATGATTTAATGGAATGGCAGCCGGATAAGCCTGAGCTTTTAAATGAAGATATTCAATTAAAAAAATTATTGAATGCAGGAAATCAGTACAACATTATGAATATTGTAAGAGGAGTTCCATTTGATAAGATGGAGGAGTTTACTAAGAAGATGGAGGAAGTGAAGAAGAGTTTGTAGTTAGTAGTATGTTGTAAGTTGTTTGTTGTGAGGAAAAATGTCATTTATAGTCATTCGTTGTGAAATGTAATTGCTGAATTGTTAAATTGTTTTTTCGTAGAACAGGTTTTAATATGTGATTTATTATTTAAGTCAAAAATCCGGTATTGCAATTTTAAATTAATAATGAGAGTTTAAAAAAGTATTAGATGGCATTTTGAATTGGCTAAAGGAAATTTGTTTGCTAACCTTTGTTGCTTAACAAAGAAATAAAAAATAATATAGTGATAAGATTATTTTAAATTTATGATGATATGAAAAAAATTATAACGATTATTGTTTTTGTATCGTTGTTGCCATTCTTCTTCTTTAGTTGCTTAGACTCTTCACCAAGCGAAATGATTCCGGATATTAACTTATTAAATAATCCTTCATTTGAATTGAACGGGCAGCCGACATTGACCGGATGGGATACAACTGCTTCTTTTGTAAATTTTTCAAGAGACGTTCCAGCTGATGGCGGAATTTGGTCAGCTGAATTAGGAACTACTGATCAACGTTTCTTATATCCTATTGGACCTTCTCAACTATATCAAGAAGTTAAGTTACCAGCCGGTAAATCGATTATCGAATTTTCATTTTGGGGAAGGTTATATAATAGTAAACACGATGAGGTTGACCTAAGGCTATTCAATTCAGACACGAGTGTAATTAACATTATTTACATCAAAGCAGCATCATGGACGAATTATACTTTAACTGATACATTAAAGACTACAACAGCTGATACAGCCGAAGTAATTTTTTGGTCTGGGGATTCTATTTATGGTCTAGGCAAAGTGCATGTGGATGAATGTTCTTTAACAGCTCGATGAAAATATTAAAATAACCCAGTTAGTAAAAAAGCCATCATACTTAACTCCCAAAAATAAATTTTTCATTCTATTTTCATTTTTACTTTATATCTTTGCAAAAAGCTTAATTCGTTATGCGTGTATTATTAATTGAAGATGACAAAAAAATTTCGGAAGCATTATCCAAAGGATTAAGATCGGAGGGATATGCGGTGGATACTGCTTTCGACGGCGTTAAAGGCGAAGAACTTGCTGCGATAAATGAATACGATTTGATCATACTGGATATTATGCTGCCTAAACAGGATGGTTGGCAGACGTGCATTAATCTCCGTAAAAGAAATGTTCTTATTCCAATTTTAATGCTTACAGCGCTTGATGATGTTTCGGATAAAATAAAAGGATTAGACAGCGGCGCCGATGATTATCTCGCAAAGCCTTTTCACCTGGGTGAACTTCTGGCAAGGATGCGTGCGCTTATTAGAAGGAGAAGCGAAGTGCGATCTGCAATACTGGAAAACTTTGGTGTGAAGCTTGATCAAAATACCCATAAGGCTTACCGCGAAGGTAAGGAGGTTCAGCTTTCTACAAAAGAATTTGCTCTGCTGGAATTGTTTATGATGAATCCGAATAAGATTTTATCGCGGGAAACAATATCTGAACATTTGTGGGATATGAATTTTGATCCGCGCAGCAATGTTATTGAAGCCTTTGTAAAATTTCTCCGGCAGAAGATAGATAAGGATTTTGAAAAACAACTTATTCATACTGTAAGAGGCGCCGGGTATATATTTAAAGACAATTAAATGATTTCAATTAAATCGAAAATAATTTTAGCGTACACAGTAGTATTCGGAATAATGCTTACCGTTTTTGCAGCTATAATTTATAACAGCACAAAGGAGGCTTCATTCCTAAAGCTGAATGCGAATTTAAAGAGTTATTCAATTTCATTACGCACCGAGATTGAAGATGAGCTTGATGACAATTCATCATTGAACATTCTAAAACTTTCATCAATAAGATCTAAAGGCTTAATAGGAGAACGGTTCCAGCTATTCGATAAGAATGGTAAAGTGGTAATTAGGGATTCCATCCTTTCTAAAATTCCCCCGGCAGATTTAAATAAAGTTCTGAATGAATCATTTGATTACGAAAAGAGAAAAATAGGGCACCATAAGTACCATATTTTATGGAGTAAGTTTGAAACAGAGAATGATTCGGTTTATATTCTGGAAACGGCAGCTTCGGTTAAAGATGTATTTGAAGAGCTTGACAGGCTGTTTTACCTTTTCGTGATAATTATTCCCGCAGGATTAATTATTACCGGCATAGCCGCTTACTTCATATCCAAAGCGGCATTTAAGCCGATAGCGCTGATGGCTAATACCGCGAAGAATATTTCGGGTAAGAATCTTGATAAACGCCTCGAACTGCCCAAAGCGAAAGATGAAGTAAGATCCTTTGGAGAAACTCTGAATGAAATGATAGGACGAATTGACAATGCTTTTAAAAGTCAAAAAAGATTTGTTGCAAATGCATCTCATGAAATAAGAACTCCGCTGACGGTTATTCAAACAGAACTTGAGATATTGGAAAAAAAACTTAATGATAAGGAATCAAAGGAAAGCATAAAGAATGCTTTGTCTGAAATAGAAGATTTAACCAGGCTTACTAATTCGCTTTTAACAATTGCGAAACTAGATTCTTCAGAAACGAAATTGAATATTAATCAGATAAGAATTGATGAGCTGCTTGTTGATTGTGTGCAGTCGATGAATCAATCTGCAATGAAGAATAATATTAAAATTAAATTATCAATTAACGATGCAATAGAAATTAAAGGTGATAAAGAGAAATTAAAAAGTGTTTTCTTAAATCTAATTGATAATGCAATTAAATATTCTTTTGCAGACTCGAGTGTTTCGATAAAATTAGAGAAGTTGGCTGATAATAAAATTAAAATAAATGTTGAAGATACTGGCTTAGGAATATCTCAAGCAGAAATTCCTTACATCTTTAACAGGTTTTACAGATCGAATGAGATCCGTTCTGAAGTAAGCGGGAGCGGATTGGGCCTTGCCATTGCAAAGGAAGTTGTTGAGCTTCATAGAGGAAAAATAAATGTGGAAAGTAAAATTGGGGAGAGAACGACGTTTAGTGTAATTCTTCCAATCGCCGTTTATTGAGAGGTCAACCTATTAATCTTTCTTTTATACTTTCTCATATAATTTTCTCCTGTTTCTACAAATCATTTATTTTTCATCTTATTTTCATATTAATAATATAATTTAACCGGTTGTTCGAAACTAGTATATAAATAGTTAAAACGATTAAAATTTTACAAATTTGTCTGAGTAGCTCATGACTTCAAGTCATAGGCTGCCCGTAAAATTTCTCCACATCCTAGCCGTTCTATCTACCGGTAGTCAGGTTCAACGGTTTCCCAATGTCTTGCTTCTATTTCGAACAACGGATTTAATTTAATGCTCATATAAATTATTTAATCTTTATATCTTTAAGATTATAACCACGTCATTAATAAGTGAGGTTAACATGAAAAAATTATTACTAATATTTGGCAGTCTTTTCCTATTTGCGACAACAGTTTTATTGTCCCAAACTTCCGGATATAAAGTTTCCGGTACAATTAATATCGGCGGCGAAGGCAGATGGGATTATACTGCTGTTGAAGTTCCGATGCACAAGCTGTACGTTTCCCACGGGACAAGAGTTCATGTAATCGATTTAAATACAAATAAAATAATTGGAGAAATTCAAAACCTAAACGGCGTTCACGGTATTGCTTTTGCCGATGAGCTCGGGAAGGGTTTTATAAGCAACGGAATGAATGATACCGTAACTGTTTTCGACCTGAAAACATTTAAGACAATAGGTAACGTCCATGTAACCGGGAAGAATCCGGATGCAATTGTTTATGATCCATTTTCAAACAGAGTTTTTACAATGAACGGCCGGAGTTCAAATGTAACGGCAATTGATGCTAAAACAGATAAAGTAGTCGGAACCATTGCTCTCGACGGGAGACCGGAATTTGCAGTTTCGAATGGTAAAGGATTGGTATATGTGAATCTTGAAGATAAAAGTCAGGTAGAGGAATTTAATCCGAAGACATTAAAGACTGTTAAAACATGGTCATTAGCACCGGGAGAAGGACCATCCGGTATGGCAATCGATGCAAAGCACAATATTTTATTCTCTGGTTGCCACAATAAGTTAATGGCTATTGTAAATGCAAAATCCGGAAAAGTAATTACAACATTACTAATAGGCGGAAGGGTCGATGCATGCGGTTTTGATCCTGAAACAAATCTTGCTTTTAGTTCAAACGGCGAAGGAACTTTAACAGTAATACATGAAGTATCTCCAAGTGAATTTAAAGTTGTTGATAATGTTCCAACGCAAAAAGGCTTAAGAACAATGGCTCTCGATCCTGTAACACATAATGTTTATTTAATTGGAATGCTTGAAGGAAAGGATAATACAAAAAGCTTTGGCGTGTTAATATTGGAAAAGAAATAATTGATTTCCTTTTCAATAAATATCATTGTGAAAATATTATTGGAATCAAAATGCTTAGAAAAACTGTTTCATCTCCATTTCATAAACATCTTTTAATTTAGAGATGTCAATTAACAATAATATTAAAAGAGGTTTTATATGAGATTTGTGAAAACATTAATCCTATTTTCTTTTATAGTGGTTGCATTTTCATTTTCGGTAAACTCAAATGTCTTTGCACAAGAAAAGAAAATCAGCGAAAAAGAAGTGCCCGCAGCAGTGCTGAACGCATTTCACAAAGCATATCCGAAAGCCGAAATAAAAGGATTGAGCACCGAAACCGAAAAAGGTAAAAAATATTTTGAAGTGGAGAGCATTGAAGGTACAAAGCATATTGATCTTTTGATTACTAAAACTGGTAATATAACCGAGATAGAAGAAACAATACCTACGGATCAGATTCCGGGTTCGGTTATGAAAACTCTGGAAGCAAAATTTAAGGGATTGAAAATTGAGAAAGCAGAAAAAGTTACTAACGGTGCAGTTTCTAACTATGAGCTTGTAATTGAAAGCAAGGCTGGCAAGCATGAAGTAAAGCTAAACGCAGCCGGTAAGCTTTTGAAATCTGAGAAGATTAAAAAAGACGAATCGGATGAATCCGACTAAAAACATTTAGTTCATTGTGCCGCATTTTTAATTGTTATAATTTTAAATGCGGCGCTTTTATATTTAATAACTTAAAAAGTTTTATAGCAAATAGTAAATGCGAAACCTAATCTTACTTAACTTAATTATTATTTTATTTCAGCTAATAACCTTCGCGCAAACAGATAGTTTATCTTTAAATCAGGCGATTGAACTTGCACTGAAGCATAATCAAAATATTACACTTGCAAACCAGGAAATAGAAAAAAGCCAGGCGGCGCTTAAAGAAGTTAAGTCAAATCTATATCCATCGATTTATGGAACGAGCCATTATCTTTACGCGCCGGAAAACGGTTACGACCCTGTAGTAACAAACGGCGGCGAGTACGGTCTTCAACTAAATGCAAATTATACTTTGTTCGATGGCGGCATTCGCAGCGCAATGATTAACAAATCTTCGGTAAACATCGAAGGAAAAAATCTCAGCCTTCAGCAAACAAAATCGGAAATAAGATATTTAGTCCGGGTTGTTTACTACCAAATTTCTGCGGCTAAAAATGAACTTGCCTCTCAAAGAAAAGGAGTAAAGGAATTAAGCGATTATCTCCAATTGTTAGAACAATTAAAGTCGGGCGGTATTGCTTCCGAAAGTGATGTACTGAAGACTAAAGTAGATTTGGATAACCTTATTATCTCGCTTGAAACGGCGAAACAAAAAATTGAAAAATTAAAATTTGATATGAACAACTTGCTGGGCAGAAGAATTGACGAGCCTCTCGAGATTTATCAAGACGCTGCAGCTGATACATCAATGCAGTCAAACTCCGAATTAAATAAAATGATTGACCTGGAAGTTGTTCAAAATGAAGCGAAGGCAAGCAGCTACGATATAAATATTGCAAAAGGAGAAAAGCTTCCGCAGCTATCTATTACCGGCGATGCGGGAGTTCTTGGAGTTAAGCCGAACAACATTAAGCAAGATGCGGGTTATTCTCTTTTCTTTTCATTCTCTGTACCGCTGTTTACATGGGGCGGAATAGACAGCAGAATTCAACAAGCTGAGATTTCACAGGAGCAGGCGTTGACTAATGTTGATCTAACAGATAGAGCGCTTCAAACTCAAAGACTTACTATCTTGAGTGAAATCGAGCTTGCTAAAAAGAATATGATAAATTATAAATCATCAATTAAAACTGCTGAAGAAAATTATCTTTCCTCCGAAGCACGCTTTAGAGGCGGCAGCGGTACTAATCTTGACGTACTTGACGCTCACCGTTTGGAAATTCAAGCTGAACTGAATTATAATAATGCTGTACTGCAGTATCAAACTGCAAAGTCAAGTTTACTGAGATTGTACGGGATGTAACACGGACTTAAGTCTGTGCTACGAAATTAAATAAAAATTAAAAACTATAAACAAATGATGAATTCAAATTATAAAATATTTATTGTTGCAATTTTTCTTTTAACCGCATTGGTAAGCGGCTGTTCCAATGATGCAAAAGAAACACCGGAACCTCCTGTTGTGGTTCAAGTTAAAACCGGATTGGTTCAAACGGGAAATATAGATCAAACGGTTACGGCTACCGGACAAACTTCGGTTCAAAAATTATTTCAAATAACTTCGCCTATTGCCGGAGTAATTGTAAAACTAAAATATTTTAATGGCGATGCAATAAATAAAGGTGATGTAATTTGTTTGATAAGAACAAAAGAATCTCAAGCTGCAATTACCGGCGCAGAATTGCTGCTGCAAAATGCCGTTACTCCACAGCAGAAAAGCGAAGCCGAATCAGCATTAAATTCAGCCATAAAGAATTCTAATGAAGTGAAAATAACTGCACCGTTTACAGGCATATTAACAAAGAAGATTAAGAACGAAGGCGAAGTTGTTACCGAAGGCGAGCAAATTGGCGCTCTGATAAATGACGCCTCAATTATTTTTGTTGCAAATGTTCCGGCTTCATCAATTTCAAAAATTAGGAGAGGCGAAACTGCGTATCTTAAATTTGCCTCGCGTGAAGGAAAAGAATTTTACGGAACGGTTAAAAGAATTGAGCCGACAGTAAATGCAGTCGATCAAACCATCCCGGTTCAAATTGAGTTTAACGGCATGCATAAAATTTTTGAAGACGCTCTTTTCGGCGAAGCGGCAATTTTGATAGGCAGACTTTCAAATCAATTAATCGTCCCGGTTAAAGCCGTTCTTCATGATGATGAAAATAATACAAACTCAGTTTTTGTAATCAATTCCGATTCGGTTGCATATAGTGTTAATGTTGATGTAATCCAGCGCGGCGATTCAACCGTGGCCATTTCTTCGCCTCAATTAAAAAAAGGAATGGCGGTTATCGTGGAAGGAAATTACGGTTTACCCGATTCGACAAAAGTTAGTGCCGTGCCTACCTACCTGCCGGTAGGCAGGCAGGCAAGGCAGGTTTCCAGATGAACATATTTCCTTTTGCAGAACGCCACGCCAAAGCAATAATTTTTGGCATCGCACTTTTATTTCTTGCCGGTATTTATGCTTCTATAAATTTACCGGTTGCAATTTTCCCTAACATCGATTTCCCAAGAATAGTAGTTCTTGTTGATAACGGTGAACAGCCCGCTCAACAAGTTATGATCACTTTAACCAAGCCGCTTGAAGAAGCCATTAGAGCAGTTCCCGGAGTTCGAGATGTTCGCTCCACAACCGCAAGAGGATCAGCAGAAATATCAATTAATTTTGATTGGGGCACGGATATAATTCAAGCCCAGCAGCTTTTACTCGCTCAAATATCTTCAATTAGAAATCAGCTTCCGTCGTCTGCAAATATCCAAGTGGAAAGAATGAACGCCACTTTCTTTCCGATTATGGGATATGAAATTACGTCGGACACACACAGCCAGGTTGAGCTAAAGGATCTGGCGCTTTATACTATCCGTCCCATCCTCAGCAGGATAAAAGGAATATCCCAGGTTGTTGTTGTGGGAGGAAGGACACGAGAATTTTTAGTTACGGTTAATCCTTTAAAATTAGCTTCGTACCATCTAAGCATTCAGCAAGTTTCCGATGCAATAAAAAATACCAATATCGTCAGCTCTGTGGGATACATGGATGAGAATTATCATCTCTATCTTACGCTTGTTGACGACATGTATAAAACGATTGATAATATCGATAGCACGGTAATCGCAACTCAAAATTCCACTCCTATTTATCTTAGTGATGTCGCTTCCGTTACTCCGTCACTTAAAGATGAATATATCAGAGTAACCGGCGACGGCAAACCCGCAGTGCTAATAAATATTGTAAGGCAGCCGGACGGCAACACAGTACAAATTGCCAAAGATGTAAAAACCGCGCTGGACAATTTAAAATCTCAAATTCCTTCCGGCATCTCTATTAAAAATTATTATGATCAATCCGATCTTGTTATCGGTTCGTTCGGAAGCGTTAGGGACAGCATTGGAATCGGTGTGCTGTTTGCGATAATTGTTCTTTTAATTTTCTTAAGAAATTGGCGCGTCACTTTTGTTGCCGCAGTTATCATTCCGGCTACCGTATCTATTACCGCAGCACTTTTGATGGTAACAAACCAAACGCTTAATATGATGACGCTCGGAGGAATTGCCGCGGCAATCGGATTAATTATTGATGATACGATTGTTATCATCGAAAATGTTTTCCGGCATTTCGGGCACGGACATGAAAAAATATCCCACGCAATTTCGGCATCGATTAAAGAAATGCTTCCGGCGGTTATCGGTTCAAGCTCAAGCACAATAATTATTTTTCTTCCTTTTGCTTTTTTAAGCGGAGTAACCGGCGCATTCTTCAAATCACTTTCTCTAACGATGGCGCTGGCGTTAATTGTTTCTCTCGTACTGTCATTATTATTTGCGCCGCTGCTGGCTTCTAAAATTATTCACGAAAAAGATTTTCAGAAAGAAGCAGAAAGCGAAAGTTCCGGCAGAATACTTTTGCTGTATAAAAAATTCCTCAGCTTTCTTGTTGAAAGAAGATGGATTGTTCTGCCGGTTATTTTTCTTCTGCTTGTGTCCGGCTATTATATTTATTCGCATCTCGGCAGCGAGTTTATGCCCAAGATGGATGAAGGCGCTTTCGTAATGGATTATGTAGCTCCGTTCGGAACTTCGCTGAATGAAACAAACCGGATGTTGATGCACGTTGAAAAGATTATTATGAGCATTCCCGAAGTTGATACTTATTCCAGAAGAACCGGAACGCAGATGGGATTTTTTATTACCGAACCAAATAGCGGAGATTACCTGATTAAGCTAAAAGCAAACCGAACCCGAAGCATTGATGAAGTAATAAATGAACTTCGTCAAAAAGTAGAAGCATCGGAGCCGGCACTGCAAATTGATTTTGGACAAGCCATGCAGGATTTAATCGGCGATCTTACCAGTGTGCCTTCGCCTGTTGAAATAAAAGTCTTCGGCGAGAATAAAGAAATTATTCAATCCGAAGCTAAAAAAATTGCAGGCTTAATAGCTAATGTTCGTGGTGTTGTGGACGTTTATAACGGGGTTACTATTAGCGGACCGGCGTATATTATTAGAGTAAATCAAGAAGCCGCAGGCAGAGCCGGATTTACCGTTTCTGATTTACAGCAAGTTATTTATAACTATGTTCACGGCGATATTCCTACAAGCGTTCAAAGCGGAGAAAAATTAATCGGTATAAGAATTAGATACCCTGATGAATACAGGGACAACATAGATAAGCTGAAAACAATCCGAATCGTTTCTCCAAATGGCGGCAGCTATTTGTTAGGATCGCTTGCAGATATTACCGTTGATCCGGGGCAGTCGGAGATTGATAGAGAGAACCTTAAACAAATGGTAGCCGTTACAGCAAGAATTTCCGGCAGAGATTTAGGCAGTACAATCGGAGCTATTAAAAGCGAGTTGAAGAAGAATTTAGTTTTGCCTCAAGGAGTTTCTATAAGCTACGGCGGAATTTATAAAACTCAGCAGGAATCTTTTTATGGATTACTAATGGTTTTATTAGCTGCCTCATTGCTGGTTATTCTTGTGCTTGTAATTGAGTTTGAATCTTTCTTCCTGCCGCTGGCAATATATCTTGTTGCGCTGCTTTCATTGTTCGGCGTGTTCCTCGCTTTGTGGATTACAAACATTTCGTTTAACATCACCAGCTTTATGGGCGCAATAATGATGGTCGGTATTGTTGCCGAGAACAGCATCTTTCTGGTTCATTACTTCATAAAATTTCAGAAGGAAGGAATGTCGTTGAAGGAAGCGATAGTTGAAGCCGGGGCAGTAAGGTTCCGCCCGATTATAATGACGGCGCTCGCCGCAATATTGGCTCTTATGCCGTTGGCATTGGGAATCGGCGCGGGTGCGCAGATGCAGCAGCCTCTTGCCATCGCGGTTATCGGCGGATTTTCTTTATCAAGCTTACTTTTACTTTTTATTCTTCCGGTTTTAATTGTGAAGTATAAAAAATAGTTGCAGAAATTGGATAAATAAAAAAGCCGTTCAATTTAGAACGGCTTTTTTTTATTACGAATTATTTTATTTCTAGCTGCAACCTGAAGTTGAGCCGCATGTCATACACTTTAAACAAGTTCCGTTTCTAACCATTGTCAAGCTCTGGCATTCTGTGCAGACATCGCCTGTGTAGCCTTTTTCAATTGCTTGCTTTACTTTTATATGAAGTGAAGAACCCTGTGAAGTTGTCTTCTGGTATTTCATTTCACTTGATGTAAGGGAATAATTATAAGACTTAGCTGTGTCTTTATCTTTACCAAGTTCGACAAGGCGTTCGCTTACAACTTCCTCACTTACATATTCCGGCTCAACAAATTTCTTTACAATTCCTGGTGATACTTTTGATTTTGATTCATCCGGATCAACATGTGCCAGATCGTTCCTGCCTAAATATGTAACTGCTAGTTCTCTGAAAATATAATCGATTACAGAAGTTGACATTTTAATTTTGTCATTGCCGGTAACAATTCCGCTTGGTTCAAATCGTGTAAATACAAATGCATCGACAAATTCTTCAAGAGGAACACCGTGCTGTAATCCTAAAGAAATGGAAATTGCAAAACAGTTTAGCAAACTTCGGAATGCGGCGCCTTCGCGATGCATATCAATAAAAATTTCACCTAGCTGACCGTTTTCATATTCACCGGTACGAATGTAAACCGACTGTCCATTAATTTTAGCTTTTTGAGTATAACCGGTTCGACGATCTGGTAATCTTCTTCTTTTGGCAATATATCGATGAATAATTTTTTCAGCAACTTTTACAATATCATTTTGTTCCTTATCCTCAATCATTGCTTCAAGTTCTTCCTCACTGATTGAATTCAATGGCTGCGATAGTTTTGAACCATCCCGGTAAAGTGCATTTGCTTTAACACCAAGTTTCCAAGATTCCATGTAAGCATCTTTAATATCTTCAACAGAAGCTTGATTAGGAAGATTAATTGTTTTGGAGATTGCACCTGAAATAAATGGTTGAGCAGCCGCCATCATTCTGATATGAGCGGTCGGGCGAATGAATCTTGTTCCTTTCTTTCCACATTTATTTGCACAATCAAAAACCGGGTAGTGATCATGTTTTAAGAAAGGTGCGCCCTCTATTGTCATCGTTCCGCAGACATAATCATTTGCCGAAGCAATTTCTTGTTTTGGAAATCCAAGAGCAGTAAGCAGATTAAAATCGAATGAATTAATTTCGTCCTTATTTAGCCCAAGCTTATTTACAAGAAAATCTTCACCTATTGTAAACTTGTTGAAGGCAAAGCTTAAATCAAAAACTGAAGGCAAAGTTTTTTCAATTTTTGAAATTACTGCATCAGTAAATCCTTTTGCTTTTAGTGATTGAGGGTTAATATACGGACATCCATCAAGTGAACCTGAACCTTTTGCGTATTTAACTATTTCTGTAATTTGATCTTTATTGTAACCAAGTCTTTCCAATGCTGGTGGAATAGATTGATTGATAATTTTGAAATAACCGCCGCCAGCAAGCTTCTTAAATTTTACAAGAGCGTAATCGGGTTCAACGCCGGTGGTATCGCAATCCATAACTAGACCAATTGTGCCAGTCGGAGCTATAACTGTTACTTGAGCATTTCTAAATCCATATTGCATACCTAATTCAAGAGCACGGTCGGCATCTTCGCGCGCAGCTTTTAAAAGATCAGAAGGACAGAATTTTGGATCGATACCTACAGGGTTAATAGACAAGCTTTCATATTCTTCGCTTGGAACGTTATAAGCAGCTCTTCTGTGGTTCCTGATTACACGAAGCATATTATCTTTATTCTTTTCGTAATTTTTGAAAGGCCCAAGTTCTTTCGCAATTTCAGCAGATGTTGCATAAGCCGTCATGTGCATAATGGCTGTAATAGCGCCGCAAATAGCAAAAGCTTCACTGCTGTCGTATGGAATACCTTGCTGCATTAAAAGAGAACCAAGATTAGCGTAACCAAGGCCTAGAGTTCTGAAATCATAACTGAGCTGTGCAATTTGTTTGCTGGGGAATTGTGCCATCAATACACTTAATTCAAGAACGATTGTCCATAATCTTGTTGTGTGTCTATAATCCTCAATATTAAATTTTTGTGTTTTGGCATCATAAAATTTAATTAGATTGATTGAAGCTAAGTTACACGCCGTATCATCAAGGAACATATATTCACTGCAAGGATTGGAAGCTTTAATTTCGCCGTTCTCTGGGCATGTATGCCATTCGTTAATAGTAGTATGATATTGAACGCCAGGATCAGCGCTTGACCATGCGGCAAAAGCAATTTGATCCCACAGGTCTCTTGCTTTCAAAGTCTTAGATGGTTTTGGATTTCTCTTTTCGCTTTTCGCTTTTTTCTTTTCTATTCTCCAATAAAGATTCCATTCGCCGTCATTCAAAACAGCGTTCATATATTCATTTGTAACTCTGATTGAGTTGTTTGAATTTTGTCCTGAAACAGTTGCATATGCTTCCGAGTTCCAATCAGTATCATAAATTGGGAATTCAATTGATTTGAATCCTAGCTTTGCAAGTTGAATTACTCTTTCAATATAGTTATTTGGTATTTGTGCTTTTCTTGCTTCAAGTACGGCGTGTCGTAATTTTTTATTTAGCGTTTTGTTAAATCTGTCATTTTCAGGATGTTCATCATAGCATGCTTTCATAATAGCATTCAAATGAAAGTTGCAAAGTTTTGAACCGGAAACAATTGAAGCTACTTTTTGTTCTTCAACTACTTTCCAATTAATGTATTCTTCAATATCCGGATGATCGAGATCGAGAGTTACCATCTTTGCAGCGCGTCGTGTTGTACCTCCAGATTTAATCGCTCCAGCGGAACGGTCGCCAATTTTTAGGAATGACATCAAGCCGGAAGATTTTCCGCCGCCGCTTAGCGGTTCATCCGCGCCGCGGATTTCTGAAAAGTTTGATCCTGTACCTGAACCGTATTTGAATAAACGGGCTTCACGAACCCAGAGATCCATAATGCCGCCTTCATTAACTAAGTCGTCTTTTACAGATTGAATAAAGCAAGCGTGCGGCTGCGGATGTGAATAAGCATCGCTTGAAGCAGTTAATTCCCCAGTTTCATAATCAACATAATAATGACCTTGAGACGGGCCGGTAATTCCGTAAGCCCAATGTAATCCGGTATTGAACCATTGCGGACTGTTAGGAGCTACCATCTGATTTGCAAGCATAAACATTAATTCATCATAGAATGTACGGGCATCATTTTCGCTGTCAAAATATTTTGCTTTCCATCCCCAGTATGTCCAGCATCCCGCTAACCGATGGAAAACCTGTCTTGCATCCGTCTCGGAAGAAAATCTTTCTTTAGCTGGAAGCTGCTGTAATCTTTCTGTATCAGCTTCGGAAGGCTGGAGCCAAACAGGTACACCTTTTTCATCTACTTTCTTAACCAGTTTTGGAACACCGGCTTTACGAAAATATTTTTGAGCGATGATATCGGTGGCAACCTGTGACCACGATTCAGGAACAGAAACATCATCCATCTTGAACACACTGGAACCATCAGGATTTTTTATCTCTGAAATTCTCTTTGAAAAATCAAGAGACGATAGAGGATCTTTCCCTTCCTTCGTGAAATATCTTTGTATTTGCATTAATATACTCCCTTCGCTTGAAGTAATAATCTATGGTTTAAAACAAAATCTGGTTCTTTATTAATTTTTTGGATAAGCTCTAATGTTAAAAATTTATTTTTCATTATCAAAAATTTTAGCGCTTGATTTTTTCTTTAGGCAAATTCAAACTAAATAATTTTATTATAAAAGGAAATAGAACAAAAAAAATTTTTTTTTGAAAATTTTTTATATGTGGTTGAGTTGATACAAACTTGAGAATATTTTTTTAAAAAACCAAATTAAATTTTTTTCTATGATTAAATATTTTCGATTTTTAACTTTAAATTTTTCGAAGGAAAATTTTTCAATTAAATTCAACAAGTAATGAATTATTATTTGAGTATATTTATTAACAAAAATTCCCCAAATATTATAGTGAATAAAAATAAATTCTAACTAAATTTTTACCGTTTGTGTAAAAATTAATGTTTGAGTCAAAAAAAATAAATTAATTTTGAATATTATTTTTTATCAATAAGAAAA
Source organism: Bacteroidota bacterium (assembly GCA_023475265.1). GTDB lineage: Bacteria > Bacteroidota > Ignavibacteria > Ignavibacteriales > Ignavibacteriaceae > FEN-1297. The sequence goes on along the minus strand of JAMCWE010000155.1, from coordinate 39,391 downwards.
AGTTTTTGATTTGATTATTATCACCCAAATAATTGAGTATAAAATTGGAACAGAAAAAAATAATTGAGGTTAGAAATCTTTCAAAACATTTCAAAGAAGTGAAAGCTGTTAACAATTTAAATGTGAATGTTTACAGCGGTGATGTTTTTGGCTTTTTAGGTCCGAATGGAGCAGGGAAGAGTACGACCATTCGAATGTTATTGTCTCTTATTTCTCCTGACAATGGAGAAATTAAAATCTTTGATAAGTCGCTTAAAGAAAATAGAATTGAGATACTGCAGAAGATTGGCGCAATCGTGGAGAAACCTGATTTTTACGGTTATCTATCTGCTTATAAAAACCTCGAAATTCTTGGAAGAATTTCCGGAAGAGAAATTTCTAAATTTAGAATAATGGAAGTGCTCGAACTTGTATCACTTGAGAAAAGATATAAGAGCAAAGTGAAAACTTTTTCGCATGGGATGAAGCAAAGACTCGGTATAGCACAAGCGCTTATTCATGACCCGGATTTAATCATACTCGATGAACCAACAACTGGACTCGATCCTCAGGGAATGAAAGAAATCAGAGATTTAATTATTTACCTAAGCAAAGAAAAAAATAAAACTATTTTTCTTTCTTCACACATTTTATACGAAGTAGAACTTGTTGCAAACAGGATGATAATTATTAATAAAGGTTCTTCTAAAGTTGAAGGCATTGTAGAAGATTTGTTAAATGCCAATAAAATGCGTGTAACAGTAGAAGTTAACGATAGCGAGAAAGCAAAATCAATATTGGCAAATACAAGCTGGATAAAAAATCTTGAATCTACTGTAAATGAAAAACTAATTTTTAACCTATCACAAAATGAAGTTTCTGATCTAAATAAATATCTCGTAGAAAATGGAATCTCTGTTAATGCGCTTGTCCCAACTCGTTCCCTTGAAGAATATTTTTTGAATATAACACAAAAGGCATCGGGATGATTAAACTAATCAATATTGAGCTTTATAAGATTTTTAAAAAATGGCGGACTTATATTGGATTTATCGTCATAGCGGTGCTTATTCCAATGATTGAAATCGCAATATCTATTGAAGGAACTCGTTCACTTAATTTTGTTACAAGAGAAATTCGGCAAACATTTATATTCGTCGGAAATCTTCTAAACACATACTTTGTTTCATATTTAATCTTGAATAGTTTGGCAATTCATATTCCATTTCTAATTACATTAGTCGCTGGTGATTTACTTGCAGGAGAAGCAACAGCCGGCACATACAGAATATTAATAACAAGACCAATCTCACGGTTTGAAATTGTCACTTCAAAATTTATAGCAGGGATTATTTATACTTTTTTATTAATCCTTTGGCTTGCTGTTATAAGTCTTGGACTGGGATATTTTCTATTTGGTACAGGCGAGTTAATTGTTCTAAAAAGCGGAACAATAATTGTCCTTGCCAAGAACGATATTTTCTGGAGATTCCTTTTTGCATATGGATTTGCTTTGTTAAGTATGGGAGTAGTTGCGTCTCTTGCATTGATGTTTTCGTCTTTGGTTGAAAATGCAATTGGCCCGATAATATCTACGATGGCGATAATAATAATTTTCATAATTATTTCTGCAATCAATATAGATATATTTCAATCTATAAAGCCGTATTTATTTACAAGTTATATGAACACGTGGAGTTCTTTTTTTGATAACCCGATGGACACATCAGAAATAATTAAATCAGTTTCGGTTTTAACCGGGCATATAATTGTATTCTTCGGATTAACTTTATTCATCTTTCATAAAAAGGAGATACTTACTTAAAAATTATATTTTAGAAAAGAGTTTTTGTTTCTGTTAATGGAGATCGATATGAAGAAAATATTTTTGTTACTTTGGCTGCCGATTCTTGTTTTTGCTCAAAGTAAAAATCCCGATAATATTATTCATAATCTTGAACATGAATTTAATAAAGTGAAAGATTATTCTGTTGATGTGAATATCAAAGTCGATGTTAATTTTTTAAAAGTACCGGAAATGAACGCCAAGATTTATTTCAAACAGCCTGATAAAATCCATATTGAATCAGAAGGTTTTGCAATGCTGCCTAGAGATGGTCTGTATACTTCTCCGCTTTCTTTTTTGAAGAATGAATATACGGCTATTTATGTTCGTGATGAAGACGTAAACGGGAATAATGCTTCAGTAATTAAAATCATTCCTCTAAACGATAAAGGTGATCTTATCCTTACAACTTTGTGGATTGATCTGAAAAGAAATGTAATTTTAAAAGTAGAATCAACTACAAAGACAAACGGTACATTTACTTTGAATTTGAATTATGGTGATAGCAAATATCCGCTGCCAAGTTCTATGATTTTTGCTTTCAATGCTGATAAGATGAATCTTCCTCAGTTTCCGCCTGATGAAAATAATAAGAAGAAAAATTCCAAAATGATTTCAGGAAAAGTATTTATTTCTTATTCAAATTATGTTGTAAATAAAGGAATACCTGACAGTGTATTCGAGAAGAAAGAAAATAATAATTACGGCAGAAAAATTATCCATCATTAAAGTTTATCTAAAAAATCATAGAACTTTTTTGAATCATAATCTGCCATACCAATTCTTTTTGCTACAATCTTTCCTTCTTTTGATATGACAAAGGTAGATGGAATAGTTCCTGTGTTATAAATATTTGGCAGTCCGCTGTTAAGGTAGAACACCGGAAATGTGAACCCTTCATCTTTAATAAATTTTATTGCTTTTGAATTATCGCTATCAACCGAAATCAAAATGAATGCAATATCTTTTCGATTTTTCATTTCATTATAAAGCTTTTGAATTGTCGGCATCTCTGCTCTGCAAGGCGGACACCATGATGCCCAAAAGTTGAGGAAAATTATTTTGCCTTTATATTCATTTAGATTAACAAGCTTATCATCAAAGCTAATTAAACTTAAATTGTAATCGGCAGGTTGCTGCTGATCTATAGGAATATTTATTTCCGGTTGAAACCATCCAGTAAGCAAAGCTGCTTGTTGAAACTTGCCGATGACGGTTGAATACAGTCCCGTATAATATAAGAATGCAATTACGCCAATTATAATTCCCCATTCAATTAAGTTCTTCTTAAAAGATTTTTGGTTTTTGATTTTCATTTTAGTTTAAAAATTTATTATTCATAAGATGACATAAAAAACAAAAGGATTTACTTTGGTTTGAATCTGGTGATTGGAAATTGATTTTACTATTTGTTTAATGATTTGAATTATTTAAAAATGAATTAATGATTTCATCAACTTTCATGCTTTTCATTGAATCAACAGCACATTCCCATGCGCCTTCGTGGCATATTCCGTTTTGTGAAGCAGTTTCGTATGCTTCAATTGCTGTTTTAACACACTCCTTCTTAATCAATTGTGCTAATTCTTCGTATTCGTTTAATTTAATTTGATTATTCATTTTCAAAACTCTCAATAAATTTATTTGCTTTATTCTTCTTCAAAATTAGATTCCATCAACAGCCAGGTGTTTGGATCAAGAATTATATTTGTTGGTTTAACATTAAAATTAAGAGTAAAAATATTTTTAATTTTTTCAATATGTACTGTTTTAATAACAGGATTAGTTTCATCGTTTGAAAAAATACCAATTTCTAAAGGAAATTTAAATGAATTATTGAAAGTCTGAATCTGAGCTAACGTAACTGTGATCTTATTATTGTTGTATCGCCAGTTTCCTTTTAGAATAGGAAAACCGGGCTTGTAAATCCATTCATCAAAGAACCACGCAAGGTTTTTCCCGGAAACATCTTCCATTATTTTTTCAAAATCTTTTGTCAATGCATTTTTATTCATGAAGGTTTTATAATAAAGATGAATTCCTTTCCAGAAATTTTCTTCACCAATTTGATGTGAAAGCATTCGAAGAATCCAGCTTCCTTTTTGATAAGAGTTAATGTTTAAAAGTTTTACTAAGTCATTAATAGTCGTATCAACAACCGGAGATTCCGGATTCCTCTCATCATAATTTATTATCTGCTGACGTTCAAGTTTCATTGAATTGATCAAACTATCTTTGCCGAACTCGTGTTCAATAAAAACATTTTGGAAGAACGTAGCAAAGCCTTCGCTGAGCCAAATATGGTTCCAATCATTTTCTGTTACAGCATCTCCAAACCATTGGTGCGCCGTTTCGTGAGCAACAGTTACTAAACTAGTTCTACTTCCGGTTACTTCGTGTTCTGAATAAAATATATTGCTTGCATTCTCCATTCCGCCGTATATTGTTTTTGATTCAACATTAGCCAGCTTTTCATATGGAAATGGACCTATAAGATTAGTGAAAAGCTCGATAATTTTTTTCGCCGGACTGAAATCATAAAATCCTTTTTCTTTATCCTGCGGATAAACCCACGTTTCAATAGGAATACATTTAACATCCTTATTCTTCTGAATAAATGGCTGCATATATTGAACAGCAAATTTCGAAACACCAATAACCATAAGATATGTAGCGATCGGTTCACTTTCTTTCCAGTGAGTAAGAGTTGTTTTGTTGTTGAGATTAGTTTTCTCGACTAATGTCCCGTTGGCAATTACTTGATAATATGATGGTGCTGTAATAATAAAATCGCACGAAGCTTTGTCGTAAGGATGATCAATTGTTGGCAGCCAGTAATGGACGCGGTCGGGCCAATTGTCGCCGAAGAAAGTTCTATCTCCATATTTATTTTTTGAGATGATTAATCCATCTTCCGGTATTCCTGAATACTTAATAGAAAAATTTTTAATTGAATCTTTTTCTGAAGAAGAAATAAGATTGATCATTAATTTATTATCGGATTGTAAAAATGAAACCGGTTTGCCGTCTTCTTCAACTTCACTTACAATCATTCCGTATTTTGAAGATGATTCTTTTTGGGCAAGATCAAGATTAAAATCTTTTACTCCGCTGTTTAGAAATTTAATTTTGATAACGGTTTTGCCAGTTATTGAATTGCTTGAATCAGTTAAGTTCAAATTGAAAGTGTAATGAAGGATATCAATATTATAATTACGCGGATACTTATCTGGCTTAGCGGAAAAGATTATAACTAGTGATACAAAAATCGTTCTAAAAATATTTTTCATTTTTGTTGAGTTGATTATTCAATTAATTCAAAAAGAAATTTATTAGCTTAATTAAGTTTTAGAAAATCTGTTCCAATTCCCAAAGTAAGCATAGCTGCAATGTTATAAACATCCGCCGTTCCATCTGCGATTGGAATGTACGCATAAGATAGACCGATCTTTGCTTCAACAGTTAGAAAAACTTTTTCGAACAAATATAATCTCTTCCCAGCGGAAAAGACCATGACTGGGCCGCTTACATAATAACCTTGATCAAATATTCCTCTCTGCTCGTTAAGCTTTTTCCCTCTCACAACACTTTCCGGATGAGTCAATGAAATCCCTGCACCGACTTTGAAGATAAAATCATCTTTAATATAACAGCGATTAATTACTACTATATTGATTCCATGTGAAACATCGAACTGTTCAACTTCCGTCGGTTTGTTTCTCAAAAATATTTTATGATGAATAGCCTCAAGTTCCCAGCCAGTAGAATCGTTCCAGTAGCCGATTCGCCAATCCCAAAAAATCGGTACTTCAAACGGACGCGAATCATATTGCGCAGTTAGATGGATTGTACTTTCTCCGTTCTGTCTGATGGTAAGTGGAAGAGGAAAATTATATGGAAGTCCGGTGCTCAGTTCAAAAATTATTTTGTTCTGCGCGTATATATCATAAGAAAATAAGCAAAGAAAAATTATCGACAGATAACCATTCAAATATTTCATACTTTAAAGTTAAATGCATGAAGGGAGAAAGTAAACGAAGTCCTTCAATCATTATAAATTAATTTCTACAGCAATATTTGCAATCATGCCATCCAGTGGGGTGTATATTTGTGTGAAAGTTGGATTATTGTAAAATGGAATTACAATGTTCTCGAACTTGGATTGTCTTATGTCAAACAAAAATTTCAGACTTATAAAAAATCTCCGCTAAAGTAAAAACTCTCATGGAGAGATTTTGAAAAATGAAATCTAAACACCAACTATTCTGCGTTTATATTCAGCAAGCGCATCTTCTAATCTTTGTCTTGCCGTTGTGTCTCCTGGAACGTTATGCGAAGGATGAATATAAAGTTTAACTCCTCTTTCTTCGAGAATTTCGGCAACAGTTGTAACAGTCATCCAAACAGCTGTTACAAAAGCCATAGTTGATACCGGTCCGATTTTATCGATATGATTTTTCAGTGCAACAGAAGCATCTTGAATCGGTACGCAAGTATCAACAACAAGGTCCGCAAGATCGAAAATAGTTTTGCCGCATGAATGCCGGGTTTGTTTTCCTTCGGCTTCTTTAGCAGAACCAAAAACTATAACTTTCATTCCGCGCTTTTTAGATTCGAGCGCAATATCAATATTAACATTGTTAATACCGGTGTGAGAGAAAAGCCACATAACATCTCTCGAATCAAAATTGTAGCCCTTCATTATTTCCGTACCATAACCTTCAACTCTTTCTAAAAAAACAAATTGATGAACGCTCATTCCGCCTACAATATTTGTGAAAAAAGTTAAAGGCAATTCTATCATAGGATGAAACCCAACAAAACCTCCAATGCGAGGATACATTTCTTCAATAGGCAAAGTTGCATGTCCGCATCCAAAAGTATGAACCCATCGCCCGACCTGGATTGTATCTGCCATAATTTCGGCAGCTTTTTTAATATTTTCCATTTGTGTCTGTTCAATTTTATCCATCACGTTTCGCGAATTTTGTAACCATTGTTTAGCGAGCATCATATCTCCTTTTTTTGAAATTAATTTTGTTTATGTTGATTCTTAAATTTTAGTTTTTGTCGAAATCTTTTTTAATGTAATTGATAAAAGCAAAATCATAATTATTAATGAAGCAATTAATACGATTGGAAATTTTTGAATTCCGTAAGATTGTGAAATTACACCAATTGAATAATTCATTAGGGTATTTCCAACTAGTGCAATAACTAATGCGATGCTGAATGCCGTTCCGGAAAGATCCTTATAGATTTCTCCAATGTATCCTAAAATTACAGGGAAGGCAGCAGCGAATCCGATGCCTAAAAATATCATTGCGATGACTGCGGAAATAAAATTAGTCCCGAACATTAAGATTACGCTCCCAATTAATCCGGAAATTATACATGAATAAAGAACAATGTATGAAGGAATTTTTTTCAGCAGTCCGCCGAGAATAAGCCTAGTTATTGTTAAGCTTATTGCCAGCACTGTTAAAGTGAACAAAGCGTTATTGGTTGTTAGGTTTATTGTTTTATCGAAATAAGTTGTACTCCAATTGTTCACACTTCCTTCCAAGCCGCTTTCAAAAAATAAAATAAACCCTAAAAGTAAAAGCGAACTTTCCTTAATCAGTTCAAATGCTTTTTTGATTGGGAAACCTTGAGATTGTTTGGGAAGTGGAAACTTGATAATAAAAAAATAAATTACAGGAATTAATACGATCAGCCCGATACCTTTTATAATAGCTTCATAAGAATAATATTTTGATAACACCGCAGTAACAGCCGGCATCCCAAGCGCGCCGATGCCGTAGAAAACTCCAAGCAAACTTAAATTTGCACCTTTGCCTTCCGAACTTATATCCGCAACTAAAGAATTTGTTCCGCCATTGATTATACCGCCGCCAAAGCCGATTAAAAAAAAAGATAATTGCAAAATAAAAAATGAAGAGGCGAATGCGATTCCTTCAAAAGCAATAAAAATTAATAACGAACAGATGATCAATAAACTTTTATAACTGTAACGGTCAACTATTGGTCCAAAGAATATTGAACCAACAAGAATACCGATCGGAAGTAATGCAGCTAATGAGCCAACCGTCAACTGATCTAAATTAAATTTAGAAGTAAGAAATGTATTGATAGTGCCAAGTGAAATCATTACAATTCCAAAAAGCAGCATTCCCAAACATGCTGATGTAAAAACCAAACTTCTTTTATACATTATTTTCTTTCATTGTGTAGAAAAAATTTAAATGCTCTTGAGGGCTAAATAGCCTGCCCCAATCAAACCGGCATCACTACCAAGTGAGGAAGGTTCAAGCTTTACTTGATTAATGCTAATGGGCTGCGACCATTTCCGTGCTTCATTCATGATCGCATCTAAAAATTGAACAGCAGGGCCAAAAACTCCACCGCCGAAAATTATTTTTTCAGGATTAAACAAGCTTACAAGATTTGCTACTGCCATTCCCCAAAATTCTATTGCAATGCTAAATACTTTAACAGCAATTGGATCTTTAGTCCTGAATGCTTCAAATAAATCATATGAAGTGATTTCATCAATCAGTTTTGATTTTAGAACTCCGGAATAATTTTTTTCTTCCAATAAAAATTCTCTAGTTACTTTTGCCAAACCTTCGCCGGAAGCGTGATATTCAAAGCAGCCGCATGAAACATACTTTTGGTAAAATGGCCGATCTAAAGCTAACCAGCCAATTGCGCCGCCAATATCATTTGAACCGCGTAAAACTTCTCCGTTAACTAAAATGCCGGCTCCGATTCCGGTACCAATTGCAAGGAAGATAGCATCGTTACAACCTTTTGCAGAACCTTGCCAGCATTCGCCAAGAATATAACAAGCTCTATCGCTGTCAATTTTAACTTTTATATTTTTATTAGGAAGGCATGAAGAAATATCATCTAAGAGTGGATAATTTTCCCAGCCGGGAATGTTAGGCGCCCAAACTTTCCCGGTTTTTGAATAGCTAATTCCTGGAACGCAAGCGCCGATGGCTTCAATATCTATTTTTTCTTGGTTACAATAAGTAAACAATTTATTTAATAAGCTTTTTATTAAATCGCCAACTTCATTTCCATTACGCTTTTCAAGAGGTGCTAATTCCTTTTTAAGAATTTTCCCTTCGCTATTAAAAATTGCTGTTGAAATTTTTGTCCCGCCTAAATCAATTCCAATTACTGCCATAAGAATACTTTTATAACTTCGAAATTTTAAAATACTTCAATTTATTTTTCTTAATAACTTTTTTATCCGGCAGTATAATAATGTTGAAGATAAAGGATGTCAAGAAATAAAATATTTTATTTTTTTACTTGCGGTTGTTTGAATTCCATTTAAATTTAAGCCTAATAAGTTTACAAAGACAGTTGATCCTTTAATTAAAATACTCAATGATCAATCTCATGGATCGTTTATAAGAATCTTATCAGCTATGTCGCTTTATAGCATTGGTGATGAATATGGAATTGAAGCAATTAAAAATGAAGTAGGAGATAGTAAAGATGAAAAATTGAAAAATATTTGCTCTGCAATTTATCAGGATTATTTAGATAATCAGAAAAAATATTTATCGACAAATCCTTAGAGATTTATATATAGAAGCCCGATACGTATATAACTATTTAAATTGAATTGTTTTGGAGACTAATATTTTATGTATTACGAGAAACCATTCTTACAATAATTTTATTTATTCGGATGAGAATGGTTTCTTCCTTTATTTAATGATTCATCAACAATTTTTTTTATTGCAAGCCAGCCCTTTTCGCTTAATACTTTTTCAAAGTGATGATTTTCATTTTTTCTTAGAATTAAAATTTCAGATGCTCTATTTTTTGAATTAGGATGATTGCTTAACCATTCAAATTGCTTTGGTATATCGTTCTTCTCACGGGATAATCGAAACAAAAAATTTGCTAAATTTTCCGGATCAACACCTGCCTTTGACATATACTTCACCGCGGATTTATCTGCTTCTGATTCTTGTTCTCTATCAAAAGCAGTTGATGAAATGATTTTTACTACTTCTTTTCCAATTCCTCCGCTAGAGGCGCCGCCAGCCAATGTTAATAACATTGATATCCCAACTTCCCTGGTGAGTTTTTTCATAATATCATGGTGTTCGATATGCGCCATTTCATGGGCAATAACGCCGCATAATTCTTCCGGCGTTTCGCAATAATCAATTAAGCCAGTGTAAATAACCAACTGCCCATTCGGAAGTGCAAATGCGTTAACATTATCGTTTTCAAAAATATAAATAGTAATTGAAGAGTCGGGGAAATTATTAGCTTTACACAATTTTTGTTTTATATTTTCTACATAAGCATCAACGCTATCGGAATTAAATTCTCGATTATCTTTTCTAACGGAATCAAGAATTATATCTCCTAATTTTTTTTCGGTTTCTTTTGTCAGTTTTTCTATTTGGAAAAATCCAACATAGTTAATTTTACCAAGAAGCTGCCATGTACCGACGAAGACAAGAATAAAAAAAACTAAATGTAGAAATGTTTTGTGCATTTTATTCTTTCACTAACAAATCCGTCAGAGGTCCAAATATCAACCATGAAATATGTTTCCCCTTACGAGTTTGTATAGCCGAATAAATTGTTGCAATGAATTCGATTATATTAAAAATAGCAACGGTGAGAATGAATGAAATAAAATTATTAGTTAAAGTGAAATTCCATACCAATACTCCCACAGCCCAGTAAACAGCAATTGAATTAACAATCATTGTAATAGCTTGTGCAATTAATACCTGCATACAATGCCATCGTACAAAATAAGTTCCTCTTTTATTTCCGAAATAAAATATTACTGCTGCAATAAGATTAAACAATGGAATAGGGAAACCAGTCATTATTGCGATTAAAGACAAAAGATAACTGTTGGAAGCTTTTTCTGATTCGTATTCATTTGGCACATAAGGAAAATTATTTTTTTCAACCATTTATAAACCTTTAGCGATATTCCAAATCCAATTTAATAAAACAATTGTAACAGCTGTAATTGAAATCCATTTATTTTTAATGATAATCTGCTCGGTAAGTTTATAATACTTTAGGAAACTTTCTTTGTTTCGAATAATATCAAGAATTATCCAAAGCGGAATTATTACTAATGCAAGCGCCGCCAGCATTCCAAAAGGATTTGTCAAAATTGATTTTTGTATTTGTCCATTAACTAACAAAACTAATGCACGCGTGGTGCCGCAGGAAGGGCAAGGAATATGAGTAACTGTTTTAAATAAACAAAAATCAGCAGTATGTTTTTTCTTGGAATTATCGACTACATTCCATGCGATCCAGATATATCCCGCTAAGGATAATAAAAGTAGGAATGTGTAAAGATTTTTTTTACTCATTCACTTTTTAGTACAAAACGCTTTGAACTCTCTGCATATTTGTCTCACGGGTTCTGCTCATAATTAAAAACCAATCGACCATTGTCCAAATGCCAAGACCGCCGCAGGTTAATAATTTTGCAATTCCCAAACCAACTTCACCTAAAAGGAATCTATCTATACCAAAGTGCCCGCCGATTATCGAAACTATAAGAAGTGTAGTTGGATCTTTTAGATTTGCTGCTTGCAGTTGAATGAATTTTGAGTCGTCCAAATTGGTCAATTTATCGCGAAGCATCATCAGCTGATGGCCTTCGAAATATTTGCCGTAAGACATCAAAAACATATCAACTTTTTGTTGTTCCATAAAAGTACCCTTTTAATTAATTTATAATAATGTAATTTTATTTAGGCTAAATATAAATCCTTTCACGTATCTATCAAAGATTTTTTTGTTAAAAATTCTTTCTATTTTGTTCTGGAAGGATTACAATAAAAAGGTTGATTTATCTTACTAAAATTTAAAAAGCCAAATATTATTTTAGATTATTAAAATTAAAACGGAGGAAATTTGAAAAGGAAAGTCAGAGATATTTTGGAAGAAAAAGCTAAGGATACAGAGTCGCTTAAATCTGCAGCTGAATCATCAATTCCGCTGGATGCAGATGATAAAGATGAACTGGCTCAAAAGAGCGGTGAAGATTATAATATCAAAACAATTATTAATGAAGATGGAAAAAAAGTATTGATCTTCAGCGATCCGTTATATTCCCGTGAGAAAAGAAGCGTGGTTAACTATACTATATTTAGAGGGAAGTGGGAATTTGAAAACATGGATAATATCGATGAAAATGAATCGGATAAATGCGCTGTAACTTTTTCACCGGTTAAAGATGGGTCGAACATTACAATCGCTTTCAAATCTCTAAAAGACAGAGTTGAATTTATGGATTCAATCTACAGCGAAAAAGAAATGCATCAAACAGGCGGAGGAATGAGCCTTGAAAAATTAGCTAACTCAAAGGTCCTAAGAAATACCGGCGGGATTATAGGAATCACTTTGGCAGGTTACGGCATTTATAAACTACTTACAAAATCGAAGGACAAAAATAATTCGGATTAAAATAGTTGGTTAAATTTATTTTGGGATTCTGTGTCCGGTAATTAAATTAAAACTGATCCAAGCGGTATGTATTTTTTTAATTAAGATATTGTAATTGTTATTCAAAAGCCACAAAAAATTTTTATAAAATTTATTCTCTCATATTATTTAAATAGATATAGATTTAGATAGCTAATCAAATAAACTTTGACTTAACATCTGAATAATATGAAAAATACAAATCTTTTTACTGCGGCAGTTTTATTGGCTTCATTATTAGTATTCAAAAATAATTTATTTGCACAAAGCTGGATAAGAATTAATCAGATTGGGTATTTGCAGAAATCGGTTAAGGCTGCAGTGCTTGTGAGCAAGGAAAAAATATCTCCTAAAGAATTTAATATCTGCGATGCACTTACCGGTGAAGTTGTTTGGTCATCAAACAAAATAAAACCTTATGGTGAATATGGTCCGTTTACCTCGACATTCCGTTTAGATTTTTCTTCATTCGAAAATAAAGGCGCTTATTACGTTAAGGTTAATGATGTAAAATCTCCGAGCTTTAGAATTTCTAATGATGTTTATGACGGCACTGCTGATTTTCTTTTGAAATATATGCGTGAGCAGCAATGCGGTTATAATCCGGTGCTGAAAGATTCATGTCATACACACGATGGATTTGTTATTTATGATCCTCCGCTTGATTCAACTTTTATAAATGTTGTAGGCGGCTGGCATGATGCAACAGATTATCTTCAATACGTTACTACTTCTGCAAATGCTGTTTTTCAAATGTTGTTTGCTTACCAGCAAAATCCAAATTCATTCGGGGACAAGTTTGATGCAAATGGTAATCCGGGTTCAAATGGAATTCCGGATATTCTTGATGAAGCAAAGTGGGGATTAGATTGGCTCGTGAAGATGAATCCTAAACCAGATATGATGTTCAATCAAATTGCCGATGACCGCGACCATGCCGGATTTAGACTTCCTAATAAAGACTCAGTTAAATATGGAATTGATCTTGAACGCCCGGTTTATTTTTGCAACGGGCAGCCGCAAGGTTTATTCAAATATAAAAATAGAACTACTGGCATTGCATCAACTGCGGGAAAGTTTTCATCTGCCTTTGCACTTGGTTCACAAATCTTAAAAAAGTTTTATCCTGAATTTGCGGATATGATAAAACTTAAAGCAATTGATGCTTATGATTTTGGAAAAGAACATCCCGGAGTTGCGCAAACTGCGCCATGCAAGTCTCCTTACTTTTACGAGGAAGGAAATTGGGTTGATGACATGGAACTTGCTGCTGTTCAATTAAATTTAATTACTCACGACAAAAAATATTTGGATGATGCAGTTGATTATGGGAAACAAGAACCTGTAACTCCTTGGATGGGCGCTGATACTGCAAGACATTATGAATGGTATCCGTTTATAAATCTCGGACATTATTTTCTTTCGAGCACTTCAAACAAAAAAGTTGATAAAGAATTTGTAAAGTTTTTGAAAGAGGGAATTGACCGGGTTTATCAAAGAGGAAAGTCGAATCCATTTTTAATCGGCGTGCCGTTTATCTGGTGTTCGAATAATCTTGTTTCGGCAATTGTAACTCAATGTCATCTTTATTATGAGCTGACAAAAGATCCAACTTATCTTCCGATGGAAGCGGCATTGCGCGATTGGCTTTTCGGATGCAATATTTGGGGAACGAGTATGATAATTGATTTTCCCGAAGACGGCGTTTCACCGAAAGATCCTCATTCATCGCTTTTTGTTGTTGGCCATATTAAAATTCCAGGCGGATTGGTTGACGGCCCGGTTTATACAACAATCTTTAAAAAGCTGGAAGGATTACAGCTTCACAAACCGGATGAGTTTAAAGATTTTCAATCCAACGTTGCGGTTTATCATGATGATTACGGCGATTATTCAACCGACGAGCCGACAATGGACGGCACAGCAAGCTTAACTTATTATTTATCTGCATTGCAGAAAGATGGGGAGGAACCGATTCACAAAAAAAATTATAAGTATGATCATGGCGCAATTATCAGAACTGATACAACAAAAAAAGAAATTCATCTTGTATTTACGGGTCATGAATTTGCAGATGGATTGGAAACTGTAAGAAATGTTTTGAAGAAACTTCATATTGAAGGATCATTCTTTTTTACCGGCGACTTCTATCGGAATCCAAAATTCAAAAATATTATTACACAATTGAAGAAAGACGGTGATTACCTGGGCGGACATTCCAACAAACATTTGCTTTATGCTTCATGGACGAACCGCGATTCAACGCTTGTTACTAAAGAAGAATTTGCAAATGATTTAAAAGCAAATTATGAAGCAATGAAGAAGTTCGGCATTGAAAAAAAAGATGCGCAGATTTTTCTTCCGCCGTTTGAATGGCATAACAATGAAATAAATAATTGGTGCAAAGAGATTGGATTAACACTTGTTAATTTTACTCCGGGCACTTATTCCAATGCAGACTGGACCTATCCCGGACTTGGCAAACAATACTTAAGCAGCGATACAATTTTCCAGAGAATATTAAATTATGAAAAGAAGGACCCGAATGGTTTAAAGGGATTTATTTTATTAACGCATCCCGGCACTGATCCGCGGCGGCAGGATAAGTTTTATAACAAGCTAGATGAATTACTAACTCTACTAGAGAAGAAAGGGTACAAGTTTACTTTGCTGAATGAAGTGCTGAAGTAATAATTTCAAAATTTTATCCCATACCAAATAACATGCGGATAAATTTGAATTGACGGAGAAGGAAGGTGGTAGTAGTTAAAATATTTCTTTAACAATTTTAAGAACCAGCCGCCGCCTGGCAATCCCTCTAAGTTCCAATCAAACGCTAAATAAAAGCGATGATTGCCGCCGCCGTTGTTATCAAGCTTTTCTACGCTGTGCCCGATTGCTAAGTTGATAAACTTAGGATAATATTTTTTAAAATCGTCTGGTAAAAAATTATAAACATTTATACTAAGCCAATCGTAAGTGCTTTCATAGTCGTCAAAGATAACTTTGTTTGAACCGGCTTTAAATCTGTCTGAAGGATAGAAACTGATTTTGAAATTGAAATTTCTTAGTACAGGAAAATGATGCTGCAAAACCGGCAACGAAGAGCCAAGAAAATCGGCGGTAAAATCTCCCCAACTAAATCCCCATTGTTTTGAAAAGCCGTCACGAACTTCAACAAATGTTTCATAAGCCAATGCAAACGAACTTGCGTACCAAATACTTTTTGTTGTATCTATACCGCACCATTCAAAGGCTTGTGAATAAATATTTGAAACAAGATATGGAAAGAAAAAATGGCCAAACTTGTCTTCGCCTAAAGCGTACTTCCAATCGTGTGTCCATTCAAAATGGAAATTGCATTTATCGCCTTTCCACCAAAGATTATTTTGAACTGCATATCCCCAAATAAAAGCACCGGTAGTAATCCCACCAACTAAAGAAAGCTTGAGATAATTTATTTTGTGTTGATCAGATGAATCAGATTTAATTTGTGAGAATGATAATTCAGTTGAGAGACAAAATAAGATGATTAAAAAATTTATTAAAATTCTTTTCATGTAAAAATATATTCAAATGAAAATTAAAAGAAAATAAAAACACTTAAATTAAAATGGAACAGAAGTTATATTTGAATATTAAAATTTTTCCAAATTAAGCGAGGTAAAAATGAATTACAGAAAATTTGGCAAGACCGATTTAACTGTCAGCGAAATTGGATTTGGCGCTTGGGGAATTGGCGGACCCTCAATGGCAGGTGAAACACCGATAGGATGGGGCGTTGTTGATGATGATATTTCTATTTCAGCTCTTAAAAAATCATTTGAGCGGGGAATTAATTTTTATGATACAGCCGACTTTTACGGACTTGGTCATTCTGAAGAATTAATCGGAAAAGTTTTTGGGAATAGACAAGATGTAATTGTTGCATCTAAAGTTGGGCATAGAATAAATAATGATGGAACAATTCGATTGGATTATTCTAAAAATTATATTCTTGAAGCATGTGAAAAAAGTTTGAAACGATTGAAAAGAGATTCCATCGATTATTATCAGCTTCATTCTGCAAAGCTTGATCATTTGGAAAATGGAGAATGTATTGAAGCAATGGAAAAATTAAAAGACGAAGGTAAGATTCGTTATTGGGGTTTATCATTGAATACATTTAATCCATTTCCAGAAGCTGAATTCCTAATGAAGAAAAAGCTTGGCGACGGATTTCAAATTGTTTTTAATATTATAAATCAAAATGGATTTGATGTAATTAAAGAAGCTAATAAAAATGGTTCTGGAATAATTGCAAGAATGCCGCTGCAATTTGGATTACTTACCGGTAAATTTGATAAGAACACAAAATTTGAAAAGAATGATCATAGAGCGTTCAGATTAACGCCGGAAATTTTATCCGAATCATTAGATCAATTGGAAGATGTTTGGAAGATTGGGGAAAAATATAATATCAGCAAAACTTCATTCAGCTTAAGTTTTATTTTGAACATTCCCGAAATTTCAACTGTTATACCGGGTATCAAAACGCCGGAACAAGCAATACTAAATACTTCTGATTTTATTAAAATATTTGATCATGATTTTAATTTGATAAGAGAAATTTTTAAAGAAAAATTAATTCGAGTTGTAGAACTGATGCAGAAGCAAGGTTGAGTTTAATATACTTTTTCAACCAGTTTCAAATTCATTATTTTTCAAATTACCTTTACGCGGGA
Source organism: Bacteroidota bacterium (assembly GCA_023475265.1). Taxonomy (GTDB): domain Bacteria; phylum Bacteroidota; class Ignavibacteria; order Ignavibacteriales; family Ignavibacteriaceae; genus FEN-1297. Next base: position 22,342 of record JAMCWE010000155.1, on the reverse strand, counting down.
TTATATGATTTCCGGAAAAAAGTAATGATTATCCCTCACCAAAAAATTGTTTGAAATAAAAATACTTTTCAATCGCTAAGCAAAGCTTACCGCAGCCTGTCCCAAATTGGAGTGCCTTTTTCATCTCTTAGTTGAAGTATAATACCGTTGGCAGTGAGTTTTGTTGCCATAAAAACAGTATTGCCATTGCATTTAGTATTACCGCCTTCAATGATAACTTCATCTTCTGGTTGGAGTTTTATATTTAATAAATCTCCCATCCATTTAGGACAAACATGAACTATCAAAGTATCTTTGCCGGATTTTACTTTTAGTATTATTCCTTCTGTCATACCTTGCATCGGTGGAATATTTTCAACTTGAAGTATATACCCGGTGACTGTATCAATCTTGGTGATTTTGAAAAGTTTGTTGTATTTGCTTCCTTCCTCCCAGCCATCAGTTTTTGTTTGAGAAAACAAATTTAATGAGATTAAAGAAACAAATAGACACAGATATATATATTTGAATATATTCATCTATCACCCCTCAATTAAGAATATATTATAAAAAATTAACCAACCCAATTCTCTGCAAATGTGTTTTTAATCGATAGAGAATCTTTTTGTAAAACCAGAGTATTGGATTTTATGCAGATCGTTGGGACATCAGAATAACGCATAATTTTATTTGCAACATTACCAGTAATTAAATGGGATAATCCCGTCCATCCATGAGACGAAATTACAATCAAATCAATATGATTCTTCCTTGAATAATTAAGAACTTGCTCGTGCGCTTTTCCCGGATTTAATGCTTCAATAATTGTAATACCTTGAGAAGAAATTTTATTAACAAATCTTCTCAAATCCTCTTCCGCATCAAGCAGTCTAGATTTCTCAAATCTTTCTTCGCTAAATTTATTTTGTGAATTTTCAGAATGTGGTGTAGGTTCTACAACGTGCAGTACATGGAGTTTTGCTTTAGATTGTTTAGCTAAATAATGTGCGAATTCTAAAGCTTGCACAGAATTATCTGAGAAATCTGTCGGCACTAATATATTGGTAAAGTTTACCATTTTGCCTCCTATCTTTCTCTATCCCCTGAAAAATATTAAACCAATAAAGTAGCTAAATGCCTCGTTACTTCTGTTAAATCGAATGGTTTATAAAATATTGAACTAATATATTTTCTAATGCTTCTATCAAAAAGTTTATTATTATTCTCATATACATAAGTAAGAATAATAGGGAGTGCTGGATTATCTTCTCTAATTTCTCTGCAAATACTTTCTATAGTTTTTGAAGGATCGGTATCCATTATTATTAGATCGAATTTAATATGCTTCGTCATCATTCTCAAAACACTCAAATTCGTAGTTGTAGTTACATTATAATCACTTTGTAAATACATAAGTAAGCTTAAACAAATATTGGTGTCGGAACTATATACTACGATGTTTTTCATTATTATAATACTTATAGATTAACTAAAAAATTTAAAATAAAATCACGCTCAGCAATCTGAGTCTCTAATTTGAATGGCCATTTGTGTGCCAAGTAGTGCTGATGTAGATCACATAAATGATGTGTTAAATTCAGGTTATATTTTATGTTTTTAAAATATAGCTACCTGAGGAAGAATTTTATTTTATAAAAATGTTCCCGCTATTGAAAAATGAATTTTATTTGTTGCAACAATTGAGAAAAACCTTCAATATAAAATGTATAAATAATTTAGGCTTTTATATCCAATTCTTTTAATTTTCTGTATAAAGTTGATAGACCAACTTTTAATAATTCCGCAGTTTTTTCTTTATCAAAATTGTTATTCTCTAATGCTTTATAAATATAATCCTTTTCAAATTTCCTAACTGAATCTTCAAGCGAGCCCATTCTTGAAAAATCCGTAGTGCTTATTTTTGAATTGAATGCTTGTGGAAGATCTAATAAGGTAATAAAATCGCCTTTACTAAATATAACAGCTCGTTCAATTGTATTTTCCAGTTCTCGAATTTCACCTTTCCATTCGTAAGCCATTAAAGCACGCATTGCTTCGGGATCTATGCCTTTTAAATTTTTATTCATTTCTAGTCTGTACTTATTTAAGAAGTGGTCGGCAAGCAATGGAATATCTTCTTCTCTTTCTTTTAGCGAGGGAAGATTTATCTCAACAATATTTAATCTATAATAGAGGTCCTCCCGGAATTTTCCCGCATTAACTTCATCTTTTAATTCTTTATTTGTTGATGCAATAAATCTAACGTTAACAGTAAATGCAGTAGTGGAACCGACTGGTGTATATTCTTTTTCTTGAAGAACTCGTAAAAGCTTTACTTGCAACTGCAAAGGTAGCTCACTAATTTCATCGAGGAATAAAGTTCCGCCATCCGCTGCTTTAACTAATCCTTCCTTATCGGAAATAGCCCCGGTAAATGCCCCTCTCTTATGGCCGAATAATTCGCTTTCAATTAAGTTCTCGGTTATTGTTCCGCAATTAACAGCAATTAAAGGCTTATTTTTTCTCTTGCTGCTATAATGAAGTGCTCTTGCTACCAATTCTTTTCCTGTTCCACTTTTACCAGTAATTAACACGGTTGTATCAGTTTCGGCAACAGTTTGGATCATATCGTAAACCTTCTTAATAGAAGAGCTTTTTCCTATGATATTTTCAAAATCAAAATTACGTTGAACTTCCTTTCTAAGAATTCTATTTTCTAACATTAAATTTTTAACATCGAAAAGTCTTCTTATCTTAATAAGCAATTCATCAAATTCGACTGGCTTTAATAAATAATCGCTTGCGCCGTTCCTTAGTGCGCTTATGGCTGTATCTAATGATCCAAATGCTGTAATAATAATTACGGAAGTTTGAATGTTAAGTTTCTTTATTTCTTCTACTAATTCAATGCCTTTCATTTCCGGCATTTCCAAATCAGTAATTACCATGTCATAAGAATCTTCAAGAAGCTTATTGTAGGCAACAAGCCCATTTTCAGCTTCTTGAACAACATAACCTTCTTTTTTCAAAATAAAGGTTAGTGATTCTCTAATTATATCTTCATCGTCAACAACAAGTATTCTTTCTGGCATATTATTACCCTTTTATTATGGTTGTAGTGGTAATGTAATTGTAAATGTGGTTCCTTTTTTTACAGTGCTTGTTACTTTTATATCACCTTGAAAGCTCTTCACTATTCCATAGCTAACCCATAGACCGAGCCCGGTGCCCTTACCTTCTTTTTTTGTTGTATAAAAAGGCTCAAAAACTTTTGCTAAATTTTCCTCAGAAATTCCTCTGCCTGAATCAGTAAATGAAATTATAACATTATCTTCATTAGTATCTGACTTTACAGAAATTTTATGCTTGATATTTGAATTTTCAATTTCTGCGATTGCATCTACAGCGTTTAACAGGATATTTACAAATATTTGTTGTATTTGATCGGATATCAATGGCAACAATGGAATTTTATTGCTTAATTCTAAATCAAAAATTATGTCTTTGGCTTTTGCACCGACTTTAATAATTTCTACTGCTTCAATAATATTTTGGTTAATATCAGTTAATTGCAATTCGTAATTAGACGGTCTGGAAAAATCTACTAAGTCTCTAATGATTTTTGAAATTCTTGTCACTTGCTTCTTAATAAGCTCTAATTTTTCTCTAGCAAAATCATCAATGGTAGACCGTTGAACCACTTGTACCAAAGCAGATATAGATGCAAGAGGATTTCCAACTTCATGAGCAACACCAGCAGCAAGTGTGCCTATGCTTTCCATTTTTTGAGTATGAATCAATTGTTTTTCAAGTAATTTTTTTTCAGATAAATCTCGATGAATTCCAAAAAAGCCTGTTACTTTCCCTTCATTATCTAAGATTGGTGAAATTAATATTTGAGTATAAAATGCATCACCGGTCTTTTTTTGGTTCTCCACTTCTCCCACCCAAACTTTACCGCTATTGATTGCATTCCACATCTTTTGCCAAAACTTTTTTGAATGTTTACCGCTGCTAAAAATATTTGGATTTTTCCCAATCAATTCTTCTTTTGAATAACCGCTTGCCTGAACAAACGCCGGATTTACATAAACCATTTTTCCTTGAAGATCCACTATCTGAACCGGGTTTACTGTATTTTGGGCGACATAATAAAATCGCATCAACTCTATTTCTTTTAACCTTAGATCAGTAATATCTCTTGCAAGAATAAAAAATTCTTTCTGATTTTCTGGTTTGTCAGAAATATTGTTAGGAATTATAACTAAGTGAATATCAAAAACTTTTCCACCCGAATTAAATTTCGTATAAAAATTATCACTTCTGTTCTCTTTAATACAGTAATTAAGAACTTGCTGAGCCTTTGCAATAAATGAAGGCTCGATTAAATCAAAAAAATTTTGTCCGACCAAATTACCTGGGGTAAATTTCAAAGTATCATATACTGTTTTATTCAGAATTAATATTTCACCTTTTTCGGATATGATGAAGCACATATCTTGAAACGAATCAAATAGATTAAAATCAAATTTATAATTCTTAATCATGTACAATCTTTGCCTGGTTTAGATAAACTTTATTTATAAGTTGCATTTATGCAAAGATAAAAAAAACAAAGCCGAAAAAATCAATCTGTTTAAATCAACACAAAAAAAATTACGAAATTAATAGATAAAATAATGCCATAATTATAAATTAAATTCAGTCTTCTAAATGAAGAAAGTGAAAGCTAAATAAATTTTATTTGGCCATTAAAACTTGATTTAAGTTGTTAATTATTAATCTTCCCACATTTAGGAAATTATTTTTTTTACCTTCCAAACTGTGAGAATATTCAACAATATAAATAAATTTTTTTTAAAAGGTTTATTGTGAAAAAGCGAAAATTGCAAATTTTGCTAAAAAATCAAATTTTGGAATGAAGATTGCTAATATGAGAGAGACGGATTTTGTTATAACCAGTCTAAAGAATATTTTGATTATAAAATTCTGTTCATTTCAATCTTAAAGTATTTATTTGGATGGCTAAGATTGAATTGTTTTATGATTTGAAAAGAATAGAAATTATTAAATAATATTAGATCGAATTACAAGAGTTTATTTGAAAGTTTGCCTCTCTTCTTTAAGCCCACCTTGGGGCATGGTGAATGTAGATCCGCAAGTAGACCGCCATGTCCCAAATTTTTTTTCCAATTCAAATATTATCCATATAGATTTTATATCAAAAGGTGTAGTTCACACGATAGGTCCTTTGTGATAAGTACAACAGAATAAAATCTAGCTAATCATTCAAGAATTTTTTAATGTGTCTTGTTAATTGATCAAACTCAATGAGAAAGGCATCGTGTCCATATTTTGAATTAATTTCAATATAACTTGAATTAGGAATTACATACGAGATTCCTATTTGCTCGCTAGCAGGATATAAAACATCTGTAGAAATACCGATATTTAATGACCTCGCTTTGATACTTCCAAGTACATCTTCAAAAGTTCCTCTGTCTTTACTTACATCATGAAGATCCATTGCATTTGTAATATACAGATAAGTATTAGCATCGAATCTTTCAACCAGTTTCTTTCCTTGATATTCTAAATAACTTTCAATTTGAAATTGTTCTCTTTTTTTGAAAACATTTTGTTTATGATCTGATATTATTCTTCCAAACTTTGAATTAAAAGAAACATTGCTGCGATAGCTAATCATCGCGATCTTGCGCGCAAGACTTAATCCATTCAATGGTTGATTAATGTATTTCCCTTCTTTCCATTCAGGATCGTTTATTATAGCATCTCTTGCAGTTTCATTTAATGAAATGCACCAGGGAGAATGTTTAGCTGCAGTTGCAATTGGAATAATTGATTCAACAATTTCCGGATACATAATTGCCCATTCAAGAACTTGCATACCGCCTAATGAACCGCCGGCAACTGCCACCAACTTTTTTACGCCTAAACGTTTTAACAATTGATATTGAACTTTAACCATATCTCTGACTGTAAAGGAAGGGAAGTCCAATCCATATTTCTCATTCGTTTTCGGATTAATACTTGTCGGCCCGGTAGTTCCATAACAACCGCCTAAAAAATTTGAGCTTACTATAAAATATTTATCAGTATCGAAGACTTTTCCTTGTCCTATTAATGAATCCCACCAACCGGATTTGCCTAAATGCATTTTATTATATTTGAATAAAAATTCGTCATTATCTGATTTAACTAATTCTTCTTCAGTTATGATACCTGCGGCATGAGCATTACCTGTTAATGCATGGCAAATTAAAATAGCATTATCGCCGTAATTATTTAAATTGCCATACGTCTGATAAGCAGCTTGAACTGAATTTAATTTTTCACCCGATTCAAGTAATAACGGATTTTGTTCATCATAAAGTTGGATGATATTAGTCTTAGCAAATATTTCAACAGATTCTTTCAGTGCAGTTTCCATTTTGATATTTAATTAATGTTGCAAAATAATCAATCTATTTTAAATCTTAAAAAATTTAGACAGAGTGGCAATCAACCACTCCTGTCTAAAATATCTTATTAAAAAAATTAATGATGCAGAATTTTAAGCATGAACTTTTACATTTAGTGATGCTTTAATTGCTTCATCAAAATCTTCAATTATATCATCTATATGTTCCAAACCAACTGATACTCTAATCATTTCAGGTAAAACACCTGCTTCCTTCTGTTCAGCTTCAGAAAGCTGTTGATGAGTAGTTGACGCTGGATGAATTACAAGAGTTTTTGCATCTCCAACATTTGCAAGCAAGCTCGATAGCTTAACATGATCAATAAAACTTTTTCCTGCTTCTATTCCACCTTTAATTCCAAATGCCAGCATAGATCCGAAAAGACCTTTCCTAAAATATTTTTTAGCTGTTTCATGATAAGGATGGCTTTCTAATCCAGGATACCAAACCCATGCAACATTTGGATTTTTTTCCAACCACTTTGCCAAGGCCAAACCATTTTGTGCATGTCGTTCAATTCTTAGAGATAAAGTCTCAAGGCCTTGCAAAAGAAGGAAAGCGTTGAATGGACTTAATGCAGGACCAAAATCTCTAAGACCTTCAACTCTTGCTCTAATAATAAATGCGATATTTCCGAATTGCGAACCTTTACCAAAAACCTCATTGAATTTTAATCCATGATAACCTGGTGAAGGTTCAGTGAATATTGGAAAGTTTCCATTTCCCCAATCGAAATTGCCTGAATCTACAATTACTCCTCCGATTGAAGTTCCATGTCCGCCAATCCACTTTGTTGCGGAAGCTACAAGAATATCAGCTCCATGTTCAATTGGTTTTACTAGATAACCAGCAGCGCCAAAAGTATTATCGACAATTAAAGGAATTCCGTGTCTGTGTGCTACTTCTGAAATCGCCTTAATATCAGGAACGTTTAATTTTGGATTCCCAATGGCTTCTAAATATAATGCTTTTGTTTTCGGATCAATTAATTTTTCGAAATCTTCCGGAGAATCACCATCAACAAATTTTACATTTATTCCTAAACGCGGAAATGAAACTTTAAATTGATTGTAAGTTCCTCCGTAAAGTAAGCTGGTCGAGACAATATTTTCACCCGCTTGTGCAATAGTTGAAATAGCAAGAAATTGAGCAGCTTGTCCTGAAGCCGTAGCTAAAGCAGCAGCGCCGCCTTCAAGAGCAGCAATCCTTTGTTCAAAAACATCTGTAGTGGGATTCATAATTCGGGTATAAATATTCCCGAATTTTTGTAATGCAAATAAATCTGCTGCATGTTGTGAATCATTGAAATTAAAAGATGTTGTTTGATAAATTGGAACAGCTCTGGCGCCAGTTGTTGGGTCAGGTTGTTGTCCAGCGTGAAGCTGAAGCGTTTCAAAACGGTAATTCCGCTTTTTTCCGTTTGTACTCATTTTATTATCCTTTCGATATTTGTTTGTTATATTTTTATTTTTAGTTCTAATTTCAATCGTTAAAAACTTTTCAAAAAAAAACCTCTTCGGAAAGATTTTTCGAAGAGGTTTATAAAACTTCTTCTCTCATCTTTCCCTTACTTGCTGGTCAAACCAGCAGCGGGCAGGAAGTAGCACCATGTCCCCCGATTATGTCGGGGCGGTTGCTAAGGTTTCACAGGGCCTGATCCCTCAACCTTTCTCGATAAGAGCTTTAAATATTTTTATTTTTTTAAGTCATTTTTTCTCAAACAAAAAGCCCTTCGCGATTTGGTCTCGGAAGGGCTTATTCTTAATTTCTTATTTATTTATAATTAAGGTGTGTCCTTCCATGATGACATACACATCATCATACAGCAAAGACACATTGCCATTTGATTTTCTTTATTTACGATATTTAATTTTTCTGTTTTCATTTTAACTTTGGCAAAGATAACTCTAATAGAAGTTCTTGTCAATACTTATCCAAATATAAATTATGAATTTCAACTCAATGTGCTTAAAAATATATTTTTATTTCATGAATATTCTGAATTATTAAAATAAATTCTGATAAAGTTATTCATTATTATAAAGCCTTGCTGCTTTATCTGCTGAAGTAGTAATTCCTTTTATCATTGCTGAACTGAATCCATTATGTTCCATCTGGTTTAAACCGGAAATTGTTATTCCTCTTGGTGTTGTAACTTTATCAACTTCACTTTCAGGATGAGATTTAGTATTTACCAAAAGCGAAGCGGCACCTTTAGCAGTTTGTGCAGCCATAAAAATTGCCTCATCCGAGTGGAAGCCAATTTCAATTCCTCCTTGAGATGCAGCTCGAATTGCGCGAAGAAAGAATGCAATTCCGCAAGCGCATAATGCGGTTGCCGGCACCATTAGATCTTCTTCAATTATCATTGTCTTTCCGACGGAATCAAATATTTTTTTTGCAGTCATTAACGAACTATCAGTTTTAAATTCTGATGAAAGACATGTCATTGATTCCTGAATTGCAATTGCAGTATTTGGCATTGCCCTTACTACCTTAACTTCATTTCCTATCAACTTTTTAATTACTTTAATTCCAGCGCCGGATACAACAGAAATTACCAAATGTTTTTCTTTATTAATTTCAGAGGAAATATCTTTTAATAATTCGTCAAGCTGTTTCGGCTGAACAGCTATAATTAGTATTTCCGAATTTTTAACAGCGAGTTTATTATCAGCAGCTATTTTAAATCCCTTACTTTTAAATTCATCTAGCTGTTCGATATGCCTTCTAGTTATATAAATATTTTCTGGTGGATATAAATTTGAAATCTCAAGTCCTTTTGCTATTGCTAATCCAATATTACCTCCGCCAAGTATTGCAACTCTTTTTTGTGAATCCATCTTTTCTTTCCTTTTAATTACTTAAGATAAAATTTTTAAAATCAATATAATCTTTTGAAATTTCTATTGAGCTTTTCTTTTTCGTTAGACAAGTTTGTAACCTTTCTGGAACTTCAATTTTTGTATCAAGAACATCCTCAACAATATCAGCAAACTTTGCCGGATGTGCTGTTTCGAGTATTACACCATTAAATTGATTGTAATAATTTTCAGACAAATATTTTTTCATTGCAAGATATCCTACCGCTCCATGCGGATCGATTATGTAATTATATTTTGTTTTTATTTCTTTCATCGCTTCAATTGTTTCTGAATCGGAAAAACTTGTGCTGAATATTTTTTGCTTAATTAAATTATGGTCATGATTGTATAAATCAAGTATGCGCACAAAATTGCTTGGATTTCCAACATCCATTGCATTAGATAAAGTCTTCACTGATGGTTTTGCCTGAAATACAGATGTCTCCAAATATTTTGGGAATACATCATTAGCATTTGTAGCCGCAATAAATTTATGGACTGGTAATCCCATTTCCATTGCAATTAATCCGGCTGTTAGATTTCCGAAATTTCCGCTTGGTACGGAAATAATTAATGGGAGACTTTTGTCTTTAATCTGAGAGTAAGCATAAAAATAATAAAATGATTGCGGCAATAATCGAGCGATATTTATTGAGTTTGCAGATGAAAGATTACAATGGTTTAATAAATCTTTATCAAGGAATGCTTGTTTAACAAGCCTCTGGCAATCATCAAACGTACCTTTCACTTCGAGAGCGGAAATGTTCTCACCTAATGTTGTGAGTTGTTGTTCTTGAATTTTACTTACTTTTTGGCTTGGATAAAGCAGAACAACATTAATTCCTTTCACTTTATAAAAACCATTTGCAACTGCACTGCCAGTATCGCCGGAAGTGGCAACGAGAATTTTTATTTCTCTATCTGAATCTTTATTTAGATATGCCATTACATTTGCCATGAACCTTGCGCCGAAATCTTTAAAAGCTAAAGTGGGTCCATGAAATAATTCAAGAATATTAAGTTCATTATTTAGTTTAACTAACGGCGCATCAAATGTAATTGTCGAATTTATTATTTCGGAAAGGATTTCATCTTTTAAATCTTGTCCGAATATTTGCCTAGATGCTATAAAAGATATTTCTTTGAATGAAAGCTTATCAAGCGAACTAAAAAAAGCTTGAGGAAGTTTTGGAATTTCAACCGGCATAAATAATCCGCCGTCATTTGCTATTCCGTTTAAAACAGCTTCTTTAAATGACACCAAATTAGTTTTGTTATTTGTACTATAAAATTTCATCTACGTTTCTATAAAATAATTGTTGAGTAATATTTTCATATTACTTGGTTAAAATATTTTTTCAATTTATAACTTTCGGACCTTCATGATTAATTTTAGAAATATAAAGGTCACCGCTCAAATCCAAAGATTTTAAAATTACATTCATAGCTGCACCAACTTTTTCAGCAGTCGAATTAGATTTACTAAATGCGAATATGGAAGGTCCTGAACCTGAAATGCTGCATCCTAAAGCTCCTGCATTGACCGCAGCATTTTTAATTTCATTAAAACCAGGAATTAATATCGATCTTATCGGCTCTATAATTACATCTTGAAGCGATCTGCTGATAAGCTCATAATCCTTGTTCATCAATCCTGCAACCAATCCGGCAACGTTTCCCCATTGTTTTACGGCGTCTGAAAGCAGGATTTGTTTTCTTAAAATTTTTCTAGTGTCGGAAGTATTAATTTCTAGATGAGGATGAATTATGGTACAATATAAATCTGCTGGTGTATTAATATTTATTACATCAATTGGGTTAACACTTCTAACAATAACAAATCCGCCCATCAAACAAGCTGAAACATTGTCGGCATGCGGTGTTCCTCCGCAAGTTAATTTTTCTCCTTCAAGAGCAAATGGCAATAATTCCTTTTTTGGAAAAGGGTGATCTAAAATTTCATTTAGAGCAAACACGCTTGCAACCGCGCTGGCAGCGCTCGAACCAAGTCCGCTTCCTAACGCCATTTTCTTGTGTATTTCAATTTCAATTCCTTTATCAAACTTTAGATTTTCTGTCATGGAAATCAAAGATACGCCCGCTGTGTTTTTTTGAGGATCTAAAGGAAGTCTTCCGTCTTCTCCGGTAATTTTAGAAATTTTAATTCCTGGTGAATCAGTTATTCTTAAAATAACTTCGTCACCAGGCCAGTCAATTGCGAAGCCGAGGACATCGAATCCGCAGCTAACATTAGTTACTGAAGCCGGAGCGAATACCTTTATTTCTTTTTTCATCTTTGAATTTCATTTATTTCGAAAATATATTTTTAGATCAATCCCTTTGCTTTCATAAGTTCAGCGCATAGCAAAGCACCGCCGGCAGCGCCGCGATTTGTATTATGCGAAAGAACTACAAATTTATAATCAAATAAATTGTCTTCGCGTAATCTTCCAACCGAAGCCGCCATTCCTTTGTCAAGATTTCTGTGAATTCTTGGTTGAGGATATTTTTCTTCTTCAAAATAATGAATCGGCTTTAACGGTGCAGTTGGTAAATTTAATTCCTGTGGTTCAGCAGAAAAATTCTTCCAAGCTAGTTTAATTTCTTCAATCGAAGTTTTCTTTTTTAATTTTACCTGTACGCATTCCAAATGTCCATCAACAACAGATACACGATTGCACTGCGCACTAATTTTAATATCATTATTAATTATCTGATCTTTTGAAAACTTACCCAAAATTTTTAATGGTTCAGTTTCGAGCTTTGGTTCTTCGCCGGAAATAAATGGAATTACATTATCAATAGTATCAAGACTTGCGACACCCGGATAACCAGCGCCGGAAAGCGCTTGCATTGTTACTACATTCACGGCTTCTAAACCAAAATTATCTTCCAATGGTTTTAATGCTAATACCAAACCAATCGTTGAACAATTTGGATTTGTAACTATGCAACCGCCATTATAATTCTGAGATTTAATTAATTCGAGGTGATCTGCATTTATCTCCGGAACTAACAGAGGAACATCTTTATCCATGCGATGATTTTTTGAATTAGAAACAACAACATATCCTTTCTTAGCAAATGCTTCTTCAATTGGTCCGGCAACACCGGAATCCAATCCGGAAAAAACTATTTTACTTTTTAATACTGGTTCACATTCCTTAACAGTTAATTCAGCTACATCTTTTGGTAAAGGAGTTGAAAGTATCCAATTAACTGCTTCCTTATATTTTTTTCCAGATGATCTTTCTGATGCCGCAACTTCAGTTACCTGGAACCACGGATGATTTGAAAGTAATTCGATAAATTTTTGGCCGACGCTTCCTGTCGCACCGAGCACTCCAACTGGGATTTTTTCATTGCTAGTCATTTCTTCTCTCTAATTTTGATCTAAGTTTTTAAATTTAATATTACAAGTTTAATAATTACTTTTACGAACATTTGTGACTTTTCATAATCTAAAACTAGTTACTTCACTAACTCAAATAATTAGATATTCTAATTACATCTGCGAAAACTCCGGCTGCGGTTACGTCAGCGCCGGCGCCGGGGCCTTTAACAACTATCGGACGGTTTTGATAATGTTTTGTTGTAAGCGCAAAAATATTATCACTTTCTGAAAGTGAATAAAAAGGATGTTTATCATTTACTTCCTGCAAAGAAATTTCAGCCTTTCCATTTTCCAATAGCGCAACATATCTTAAAACATTTCCTTTAGATTCAGCCCATTTTCTTTTTTCTTCAAATTCATGATCAAACTCTTTTAGCTTTTCAAAAAATTCATCAACAGATTTTGTATTACGTGCTGCTTCAGGAACTAAGTTTTCAACCTTGATATCTTTTAGCTCGAGTGATAAACCGGTTTCGCGAGCAAGTATCAAAAGCTTTCTCGCCACGTCCATTCCGTTCAAATCTTCTCTTGGATCCGGCTCGGTAAATCCTTTTTCTTTTGCTTCTTTTACAATTTGACTAAATGTTTTTCCGTTTGTATAAGAATTAAAAATGTAACTTAAAGTTCCAGACATTACGCCTTCAATTTTTATAACTTTGTCGCCGCTGGAAACTAAATCATTCAGAGTGCTGATAATAGGTAAACCGGCGCCTACATTTGTCTCATATAAAAATCTAACATTGTGTTTTATTGCCGATTGTTTTAGCTGAATGTAATAATCAAAACTGGAAGCATTTGCTCTTTTGTTTGGTGTAACTACAGAAATACTTGAATCTAAAATTTCCTTATATCTTAACGAAACTTTATCGCTTGCAGTACAGTCAACAAATATACTGTTCGGAAGATTCAACTTTTTCATTTCTTCGATCAAACTATCTAAGTTGGTTTTTATTCCATCCTCATTAATTCTTTTATCCCAATTCAAAGGATCAATGCTGTTAGAATCAATTAACATTTTTCTGCTGTTTGCTAATCCAATTATTTTTACATTTAAAAGATATTCACGAGCTAAAAATTCTGTTTGATTATCAATTTGTTTCAGCAAGGTTCCTCCAACCAAACCGGTTCCGACAATAAAAAGATTTACGGTTTTTGCAATCGATAAGAAAAATGCATCATGCAGTGCGTTCAAAGTTTTCGCTTCATCGTCGCGTGAAATTACAGCGGAGATGTTTAACTCTGACGAGCCTTGTGCAATCGCAATAATGTTAACGCCGTTTTTTCCTAAAGCTTGAAAAACTTTTCCTGCTATTCCCGGAGTTCTTCGCATATTTTCTCCAACAACCGCAATTATGGAAAGATTAGTTTCAACAATTGGATCAAGTATCAATCTTTCTTTTATTTCATAATGAAGTTCTTGTTGAATCGCTTTTTTTGCAGCTGCTGCAAACTTGGGAAGAACTGCTAGACAAAGTGAATGTTCAGATGAAGCCTGCGTAATAAGAATAATATTAATTTGCTTGCCGGCTAAAGCTGAAAATATTCTTTGAGCTATCCCTGCAACACCTACCATACCGCCGCCTTGAATTCTTAGCAAAGCAATGTCGTCGATTGAAGAAATTCCTTTGATAGAAAAATTACTATTGTTGGTGTGGCCATTAATAACCGTTCCTTCGAAACTTGGATTAAATGTATTTTTTATTCTGATCGGAATTTTCTTTTCCATTGCAGGATGCATTGTTGGCGGATGAATAACTTTAGCGCCGAAATGCGAAAGCTCCATCGCTTCTTCATAAGTCATTCCTTTCAGCGGAAAAGCTTTTTTAACTTTCTTTGGATCGGCAGTTAAAACTCCGTCAACGTCAGTCCAGATTTCAATTTCATCAACATCTAAAGCTGCACCAAAGATCGATGCCGAATAATCCGAGCCACCTCTGCCAAGCGTAGTAGTTTCATTGATGTTTGTTGAGCCTATAAAGCCAGTTATCACTTGCAGCTTTTTATGGCTTTTAAAATGTTCTTTGATATTATTATAGGTTAATTCAAAATCAACTTTAGCGCCGCCGAATGCTTCATCGGTTTTAATTAGATTTCTTGCATCAAGAAATTCGCTATCGATATTTCTATCAATCAACGCATGAGCAATTATAAAAGCAGAAAGTCTTTCCCCAAAGCTTAAAATAAAATCTTGAGTTCTTGCTGAAAGTTCTTTAACCAAATAAACGCCGTGCAAAACATCTTCAAGTTCATTTAAAGTAAATTTCAATTGAGCAAGAATGCCGCTCTGTGTTTTAATAGCAAGAATTTCCTGTGCAGTGGAAATATGTCTTTGTTCAAGTTTTTTATAATACTCAAGATATTCGGTATTACCGGCTGCAGCTAATTGGCTCATCTTAATTAAGTTATCAGTAACTTTTTGGAATGCAGAAAAGATAACAGCAATCTTTTTGTTTTCTTCAATCGACTGCTTAAGAATTTCAATTACATTCTTAATTCTTTCAGCATCGCCTACCGAGGAACCGCCGAATTTTAATATTTTCATTTTTAATACCTTGAATAAAGTTAAGTTTCCAAATTAATAATAAAAAAACCGGCCTCATCTCTGAAGCCGGTTTTTCAAAATTCTTAGTTAAATTTTATATAACCTGGCTTCAGCCTCCATGCATACCTGTAGGTGTTGTACCTGTTGTAGTGCACATGGATGAAGTCGGGTTATATGTTTTTTTACAATTTTTCATTTAAAATCTAAAACAAAACTAATATTTAATTGTCCTTTTGTCAAATTTTTATAAAAACCAGAAAATGCTGGACGATTATATTATCGAAATATTTGAAAATAAATTTATCCAATATGATTTAAGTTATTTCTGTTTTAATGCAAAATATTATTCTTGCTGTTCCTTAGTCTGAAACATTTGGTTTTAGTAATAATGAGTTTCAAAAATTTTTGGCGAATTAAATTTTTTCTAGCATTTGATTTAGGAAAGACTGATTTTTGCTATAAAATAAATAGAAATTCTCTTTAAAGGGGCACTGATGAAGAAATCCTTTTGTCCATTCAAATTATTTTATCATACAACATCTTTCTCAATCATTTTAATTTTCTTTTTAACCAGCTATAAATTATCAGCTCAGGAAAATTATTTTTATACAAACAAACCTTATGGAAGTGAATCTCTTTTTAATCCAGTTACTCTGATGATTAACGGGGGTTATGATGTTGCGCAGCTCCAATCTATCAACAATAGAATTCAAGATTATGAATATGGAAGAATGCTGCATGTCGTTCTGAAAAATTTAGGAGATCCGTTTAACAGCATTAATCATTATGGATGGTCACTTTTTCTTCGTACGGAATTCCTTCCGATTAGTTTTAAAAAAGATGAAATGCAATGGATTCCAAATTATCAGCAGCATTTAATCGGCGGCGGAATGCTTTTTACAGCTATGAAAGAATGGTATAAGATGCATGGCTACCCCGATCCATGGCTTCTTTCTGCTGTTACATTAATGGCGCATCATATGTTAAATGAGGTTATTGAATCCGGACCAAATGAAGGCTGGAGTGTTGATGAAATATCTGATATTTATATTTTCGATTTAGGCGGAATAGTTCTCTTTAGCTTCGATTCAATAAATGAATTTTTTAGTAAAACGCTTAATCTTTCTGATTGGTCTCTTCAAGCTTCAGTTACTCTTCCGAATGGAAGAATTAACGCCGGGCAATATTTTTCGATGAAATGGAAATTACCTTTTGTTGATAATTGGTCTTTGTTTTATAGATATGGAATGGGTGCACTATTTGGATTGTCGGAGAAAATAAATGAAACAGATAATTTATCTTATGGATTAGGATTTAAAACAAAACATCTCGTAGATGTTTCTTCTGATGTCCGCCAAAGAACAATCGAAACAAGCTGGCATGCCGGTATTTTTTACGATCGTAATAATTCACTTCTTGCTTCTGTTGTACTGAGTGGTGTTAAAGAATATTTCTGCTCAATTGATATTTATCCCGGAATTATAAAAATTGGAAAATTCTCTCCCGGTTTGTGGACTGTAATTGGAAGAAATGGAAATATGGTGATAGGTTTATCTACCACATATGTTTTCAGCATCGGATATGAATTTACAAATATAAAATAGATGTATGAATTTGATTTCAATCCCAGCTTGAACTTTTTAAGCATTCATAACTTAAATTTTAAATTAGTTCCATCGCTTATTAAATTATAATTTGCTCAAATAAAAATTATAATTAAATTGAACCACCATTGCGACAAATTAAAAATTAGATTTTAAGTGAAAAAAATTTTAATAGCCTTTTTAACAACTTCAGCACTTGTTATCGTAATTCATGCTCAATCACTTAGTGACATTATTTCAAAAAATATAGCAGCACGCGGCGGGATTAAAAATATTAAAGCTATAAAAACAGAACGATTAACTGGTCATATTTCTTTTGGTGATAAAAATGGAGGTCTGTTTACAGTAACAATTCAGCGCCGCGAAAAGATGAGAGAAGAATTTTCTTTAAAAGGGAAAACTATTATTAGAGTTCTTAATAAAAATTCAGGATGGATATTAAATCCTTTTAATGTTAAAAATGAATTGCAATCATTACCCCCGGCTTTAATAAAAGATATGAAAGACGGCGCTGATTTAGATGGCCCTCTTGTTGATTATAAATTAAAAGGGAATGAAATAAAATTATTAGGTAAGGATACAATTGAAGGTAAAATAACATACAAGTTAATGGTTAAACAAAAAGACGGCGATATTCGCTATGATTATATAGACAGTGTATCTGGTTTGGAACTTATGTGGAAAGGAAAAATTGGAACAAATAAAAATGGACACACTGTCGAATCTTACTTTCGTAATTTTAAATCTGTAAATGGTATAATGTTCGCATTTGAAATTGATTCGGAAACGCTGGGAACTCCGGACAAACAAAAAATTATTTTTGATAAAGTGGAAGTTAATCCAATATTAGATAAATCAATTTTTAGTAAACCGGCAATTAAAGATTCTGTATCAGCCAATTAAAAAAAGAATAACGGCAGGCTTAATTTTAAAAACTTCCTGCCGTTTCTTAATTAATTCTAATCTACAAATTTTTCAGCCAAGCATTTCTTAAATCAAGCTCATCTTTCGTTGCGTTCGGATTAACTTCAAAAACATGTTTTATTAAAAGCGGCCCTGCTTTGGCAGTTAAATCAATGTCTTTACCGTCCCGCAATATTGTTAATTTTAATTCACCGCCAGGCTTAAGTTTTCGGATATTTGCAAAAATCTTCTGAACAGTACCGAGGGTAATTTCATTTCCTTCATATTTGCCCAGGATATCTCCTTCTTTAAATATTCCTGAATTCGGCGAGTTGGGCATAACATTGCTGACAAATATTTTATTATTCTTAAACCCAAACTGCAACCCAAGCGAAACTTTGCTGCTGTCATAACCTGCAATTTCTTTATAGTTAATTCCCAATTTGTTGTAACATTCTTTTATGGGTAATGGATCGGCATGTTTGATATATTTATCAAAGAAATCACCGATTTCCGGATAGGTCATTTTTGTAAAGTCATCAAAGAAAGTTTTTTCATTAAATGATTTATTCGGTCCGTAAATTTTAGAAAGCTGATGTATTATTTCCCGCAATCCTTTTTTACCATGTGAAAGTTCGAGCAATCTGATGTCCAGCAAACCCGCCACTATAGCGCCTTTCATATAAATATTCGGGTATTGATCTTGCATTTCCGTGCAATGAATTCCTAAATCTGTAAGACTTAAATCCTGTTTAAATGAATCATTTGCATTCAGTTTTTGTTGAAGAACTTTTAAATATTGATCTAAAGTAATTAGATGGTCACGCAATTCAAGCATATGCGCAGCCCATTCAGTAACGCCTTCATACAACCACAGATGCTGAGACATTACCGGTTTTACAAAATTAAATTTTGCAACCAGCTCGCTGTGGATTGTTAATGGTGTAAGAACATGAAAAAATTCATGAGCGACAACAGACTTTATGTTATCCTCAATTAGATTTAACGGCAGTTCTTGATAAATATATTCTGAACTGTATGAATGTTCCCAAGCACCGGCAGACATATTTTCAAAGTGGAATAAGAAAGTATAATGACTAACCGGCAATCCTTCCATAAAATCGTTTTCAGCATTTAAAATATCTTTTAGTGATGCAACCAAATCTTCAGACTTTATTATTCCTGTTTTAGAATATGTGTACACATCAATTTTTGTTTTGCCAATGTTTGTTGAAGCTTTTGTCAGCTTCCCAATGAGAATTGGAGAATCAACTATTTTATCAAAAGTATCTGCATCATAAAATCCTTTTTTATCCATTGGTAAAGCGGTTCCGAGAAGCCAATCTTTCGGATAATCAATTTTAACTTTTATCGGATATGACTGCATGTTCTCAAAATATCCGAAAACACATTGGCCATTAATTAAAACGTCATTATCTTCAATTGTTGTTCCTGCCATTTGATAAATATAATTGCTGTCGACTTTGGTATTCCAAGTATCTGCAACTTGGTAAATAATTTTATTTATTTTTTCCGGCGACGATAATGACCATTGATTTGTTGTTACATGATTCGTTTCAATTTCATTTCCGTTGATATCATAGGCTTTAAAAGATCGAACATATCTACCAATATCCATTGTTTGATATGTTCCCGGAGCAGTTGCAGCAAATTGATATATATCATTATCCTTTTTTAAATGATCAGGATAAAGTGTAACGGTAAATAAATGATTTGTCCTATTGTTTAGATCAATGAAAAACTTTTGTTGTGCGGAAGTTTGAATTGAAAAGATTAATAAAATTAATCCTATTAAGATAAAGTTAAGTTCTTTTCTCATAAATATTCCTTTGTCAGATTTTTATTCCAATGTTTATATTAAACATATAACTAAATTAAGAAAGTCTTTAGTTTTTTGAATCAGTGGAAAAATAATTTGATAAGCGGCATAAAACTAATTAATTATTGCCAAATTCGTTTTGAAAACTGTATTCAGGCAGTATGAATTAGTAAATTGATGTTGCATTTATTTATCGAGTTAATTTATTCCTTAATCTTTATAATTATATTTTTGCATGAGTAAATCAAAGATTTAAAATTTTTAATATTACTGGAAAGTTTATATGGAAAAAGTTAAAGCATTTAAATTGTTATTAGTTGAAAATGATCTCCCAAGTGTTCAAATAATTCAACTGGCGCTTAATAAAATTTGTAAAGTTGATGTTGCTGAAAAGGGAGAGACTGCAATTGATATAGCAAAGCATGATAATTATGATTTAATTTTAATGGATATTGGATTAGGGCTTGGAATGAATGGAATTCAGACAACTAAGGAAATTAGAAAAATCTCCGGATATGAAAATACCCCGGTTGTAGCTGTTACGGCTTACGCAATGCAGGGAGATAGAGAAAAATTTCTTGCTGAAGGATTGACTCATTATATTTCAAAACCGTTTGAGATAAAAGAATTGCAAAATCTCGTAAAAGATATTTTAGAATCGAAAAATTAGTATAAAGTAATTTGGTATTTTTAATTACACTTTACAAATTTGTATAATTTAGTTTTATTGACGACGAAAATTTCAATAAAATTCTAATTAATCATAAAATTATTGAAAGGGGTTCTTGTAATGAAAGATTTCAAAGTTCTCATAATTTCATTTTCATGTCTTTTATTTTCTTCAAATCTATTAGCACAAGTAACTACCGCAGTTCCAATGCTGTATCTTGATCCATCTCCTCAGTTAAATGGAATGGGAATGGTTGGCACTGGTTTGCCGACTAACGATCCATTTGGTTTTTATTATAATCCTGCCCAAATCGGTTATAACAGCCAGGCGAATAATATTTCGTTACAGTTTTATCCATCCAAAGTAAATTGGCTTGGTCTTAATGTAGTTAGTTATAATAACATTGCTGTGAATGCTGGTTATAATTTTAAAAATTTGCTTAACGGATTATCTTTTAGTGCTGGCTTTGGATTTATTCATTCCAAAATGGATTATGAAAATCCTTTTGGCATTTCACCTTATTATCCAGGTAATGATAGTTATGATGAATTTAATGCTTATGCTTTGGGAGTTGGAATTGATTATTACGTTCAGTTCAATATAGGATTAACTTACAAAAAAATTACATCAGTTTTATCAAGTGCGCCCTGGATGAGTACAATAGGTAAATCGTACGAAGCAACACCATCAACATTTGATTATGGACTTTTATTAACTGTGCCGGTTATAAAAATTATTGATCCTAAATATTATTTATTTAAATACAAAGATTTACCTGCAATTCCATATTTTAATTTTTCTATTGGCTATGCCAGATTGAACCAGGGCGGGGAAGCGGTTTATGTTGATCAAGCACAGGCAGATCCTTTGCCGCGTACAGCTAGACTTGGGTATTCTTTCTCAGCTGGTTTAGATTTAACGCTTAAGAATACATCATTAAAAATAATCGATTATAATTTTACTGTTGATGCTGATGATATTTTAATTGAAAGTAATTCCCGCTCATATTCATATCAAAGCGGAATTGGCGATATTCAAATTGGAAGGAATTTAATTGAGCTAAAAAGTAGCGATAAAGTTGTTGTTCATAAAGGGCACAATATAAATATCTACGAAACAATTTCTTTTATGATCGGCAGATACGATGGACGCGGTTATTATTCTCAAAAATCATCCGGCTGGGGATTAAGTGCGAAAGGGATTCTTAAAATGATAAAAGCAAATTATGAAAATGATATTGTCGATTATATTGCCGATCATTTTGACGTTCAATATTATTCAACGAAATTGTTTCAAGATAGTGGGATCGAAACAAACTTAAAAGGCATCGGTTTAAGTTTTACCGGATTTTTCTTTTAAGCCGCAATAAATTTCTTAATCCGGATACAGAATCTTTAAAACGCTGTATCCGGAATCTTATAATTCCTATTTCCAAATTCACAACTAATAGACTATTGACCAATGACGAATGACTTTTTTCTGCATCATTCCATTACTGTGAACCTGCCTGTATAAAATTTATACGATAAATGATACAATATATAATTATTAGTCACCGTATAATTTTTATACTTCCCGTAATAATTATGCTTTTTTTTATTGCTATTAGATTAACTTTTATATACTTTACTTTTGCCGCCATTAAGTTTTAACTTATTATACTGTATGATTTTTTAATTGGTTGGGGCCAATTATCAAATGACCAAAGAAAAAATTTTAAACATTTTCGAATTTACCTTCACAGATTTAGAGAAAGCTAAAGAACTAATCTTATGTATTTCATATTCGTTGGATAATAGTATTAATTTCTAAATATTAATTAGAATTAACTTATCCTATTCTATCTACAGTAAAGTTGATTTCGTACTTCTGTCTTTTCTCTAAAAAGATAGGACAGTATTTGAGGGAAAATATTTTAATAGTTATTAAAATATTATATGAGTTCACTCTAAAAAGCTAAATTTCAATTTTAGTCCTTTTTAGATTTGTTATTGTAAAAAAAATCTGCTGAAAAAGTTTTTTCCACATCAAGTGGGAATAAACTTTTCATAGATAGAATATTTT
>JAMCWE010000032.1 GCA_023475265.1 Bacteroidota bacterium | reverse complement strand
GAGGCTAAATTGGTTTCAGGAACTACGGTCTTCCTTACAGCCTATATAATTCCCTGTGTACGCTTCATGTATTTCGTTCGTTCATAATGAACTCCTCCATACATGCAACACTCGGTATGGGTGTACTTGCTAATACTTACCCAATAAAGACTTTCACTCTATAAGAAGCATCAAGCTTCGCTTGACGCACTAACGGCGTTGTTTTTAAGCCGCCGCCCAACACAGCAATGCAGCTTTGAAAAACGAACGCCAATAATTTTATAAAAACTTTTTTATTATAACCTATTTCAAAAAACAACTAAGTTTTGTCAACCCAACTTATTATTACTTCAAACGAAGGTATCGAAGATGCGGTCGGCTTGGAAAACTTGTTATACCGTTCTTACATATATTTTTTCTTTTCTTCACCACACTTCTATGGTGTGTTTTATTTTAAGCAGCCAATTCAATGTTTTCGACCTTATGATCATTACAAGCTATATTTAACTCCCAGTGATTTGTTACGGCTCACCTTCAGAATAATTTAACTCATAATTGAATTTTTCAGATAATTTCTTGTCAAGTTTTTCAAAGTCAGCAGGAATATCACCATAACCTTTATTCTTTAAATACTGTGCTTCTT
This sequence comes from Bacteroidota bacterium, assembly GCA_023475265.1. Taxonomy (GTDB): domain Bacteria; phylum Bacteroidota; class Ignavibacteria; order Ignavibacteriales; family Ignavibacteriaceae; genus FEN-1297. The sequence goes on along the minus strand of JAMCWE010000032.1, from coordinate 19,524 downwards.
TCATTAAATATCTTTTGTAGATGAATAAACGTTGCTGAGTTTGATGTTGCCACTCATCGAATGGGTTTGGCCTTTCCCATGCGGGGCTCGCCCCACACATGGTAGTAACTATCGCATTCCAAAATAGGGCTACTAACGACCGATTTTTTTCTGTCTCGTATGTATCTGGTTTAATATCATTACCAGTTCCTTTTCCAAACTGCCATTCCCATCCATTCCAAACGGAATAGTATTGGTTTCCAATTGCATCATTATATCTTATAATTATAAATAATCCGCCCATTGTCGCATGTCGGAACGATGATGTTTCATAACCATAGTCCCTACCTTGTGGTAGAATTGAAGGTGGGTTTCGACTATCATATGCTGGGTTAGTTGATCTAAAATAATTTGAGGACATTCTTTCTTTATCTTTTGTCTCCAGTTCCTCAGCGACATCAAGAACATCAGTAAACCACAAGTTTCCAGTATCAACATTCCGCATTCTGAAGGACAAATGCACTTCGACATTTAACTTATAAGCTGTGCCAGGTCCACAATTCCACAATACAGCCGATCGACCATCTTTAGTATACCTTTCGGTGATAATTATATTCGGTCTGTTAGAGGAAATAATGTACTGGTCAAGACGCTTTGTAGTATCATCTGATTCAACAACTGTGAAATATGCGGATGCAGCAGCAATTACAGCACCCGAAATTGCTACAATAAATGCGTAATCTTTTTTTTGAATAAGAAATAAAAAATTATTGCTAATGAAGTTAATAAAAGATTAGGTAGAAGACTCGATAAATTCACGAGGGTACTATACCCAAGAATAATGAGCAAAGGAAATACCCATGAGATATGCTTACGTTTGATCAAGAGAATAATCAGTTGCTTTGGAGTCTGTCCTTTAAGACTTTTAATCCACTTAGGGAAACCTACATAAATAACCAACCAAACAATAAATGCAATTGTTGGTATAAACAATAACTTTGAAGCATAATGAGTAATTGTTTCCATAAGATCCTTTAACATTTTTAATTACACAAATTGCATTCCACATTAATTCAATGATGAAAACGGTATAACGGCATGGTGGCTAAGGCGCAGCCCAAAGCTACAATGCAGAACTTGTTTATAAATTTTATAATTACAAAAAACTTTCATTGCAGAACTACCTTGAACGAGTTAGCCGAAACGGAACGACTACCACTAAAATTTCTAAAATGCCGAAGGCGAAAACGCTGTCGCCCTTGAGCCACTGGTTAGCCCACATCATCACTAATTATTTTATCTAGCAAAATGTTAAAAGCATTGTTGCCTAAATACCAAGCACCTTGATTAAATAATATTGGTGAAATGTTTGCGCTATTACATTCTTCAATAATTTTATTAATTATGATTTCATCTTTAGCATCTTGTTCAACTAAATTAATTTTTTTTGCAATCTTTCTTAACCAAGTATCAATAGGTTGAAGATATATAAAATCATTTCCATGAATTTTATCCTCTAATTCAAATAATGTTACAATATCGCGCAAAAAAAAGGGTGCAATTTTAGGCCCTACTTGAACAATGCCTTTTTCACATTTTGAATTCTGTAATTCAGTATAAATTTCTTTTAAATTGTTGTTTAGAATTTTGTTAATAGAATATTTCACAATATTATTTTCTTCAATACTATCTATAAAATCTAACGCACTAATAACCATTACCACATCTCTTCCTTTGCCTATTTTACCTTTCCCAATGTTCTCGTCTAACTGTTGTTTTAAATCGTACCAATTATTGTTATGCCGATAAACTAAACGCTGGTTATTATCATTCGTGAAATATTCTCTCAATATTTTAATAGCAATTTCATAGACTTGTGCTGATACAGAATCCAAGCGACCTTGATAAAATGCTTTGTTAAGGAAAAAATCAAACCCACTCCACCAATAATTACAGATTGATTCTCTATCTGCCGTAAGAAATTTTCTTCTATAGTCAAATCCCAATTGCGATATTTTTTCTATTAATGACATAAACTACCTTTGTAGGCTAACGGCGTGGCTTTTCACCCGTCCGCCCCGAACAACGATGCCGAACTGAAAAACTACTGCCAATAATTTTTAACAATTTTATTTAATAGAACAAAGCCAAACAACAATGCCTAACTTTTTACCAATCCCGAAGATTTGAAAAATGCCGCAATGAAAATGCGGTCGGGTGGAAAAGCTGGTTAGGCTATGTTTTATTTACTGCAAAATTTTTTAAGATATTTTATCTCACATTTTTCATTTTTATAATTTGGGCGTTTCCCAAAATAATTTTGAGCTACTAATAAAATATGTAGTTAAGTTGTAACCTTTTAAACTATCCACTTTAGTAGTTTTGTTTACCATATATCCTTTCGGCACTAATTCAATGTAGCTTCTATCTTTATTAGTTTCTTCATTAAATTCACTTCTAGTAGGGCAACTGAATCTAAATAGATTCTTAGACATGTAATCTAAATAATAATTTGTAGTACTCTCTCCAAATATATTAAGCAATCTATAGAAGTAATTATCCAAGTTTATATTAATTTCATTACTTACATGTAAAATTTTATTATTCATTAATCTATTCCTGACTTCTTGAATATTTAAATAGTTACCATTCTCATCTGTAAAATAAACATCCCAAGTTGGGTCCATATAAATCCATTTTTTATATGTATTTGAATAAACAATATTTATAACATGGCAATCATTAAAATTAACTTTTGCGGGCATGCATGTAACGAGTCTTGATTTAAAACCCATCGATAAATACACCTCATTTAATACAGTTGCATACATTCTGCAATTTATACCTCTATTTTCCTCTTGACACACTTTAAATATATTAAAGGTATTTCGCGGATTGGGATTTTGGGAACTGCCATCATCTCTAAAAGAATTATGCACCCATTCCATTAGATTTATTATTTTGGAAATCTCTGTCCCATTGCCAGCTATTTTATCAAGGTTAAATTTATTTCTTAATCTAATTAAATTACTATCAGATGACGCAGAATAATAAAAAACAGGAATGTCTGAAGTATCCACATTATTGTATGGAGGATAAGACTTAAGAATTCCAATATATTGACTTCTATTGTAAGAAGCTGAACAACCACTAAAAATAGATAGTAGTGAAAATAGTAAGAACAATGATAATGCAAAATGTTTTAGCATAATAAAGACCTTTCTTAATTATTTAAAAAATTAAACAGCCTAACTATTACATAAGCCGAACCAGCGGTCCTATATCCGGCTGTTATTTAAGAAATTTTACCCGGCATTTGTCGGGTCTATCAACCGCACTATTTATTTTAATTTTTTTATATTCTTTTATTAATAACTACTTAGGAATAAATTCTTTCTTTTACTATGGTCAATAGTTACGCTATTTTTTTCTTAACTATTATCCACTATCAAATAATAATATATAGAAGAAAACTCATTCATTTCGGAAAAAAATATTTTTTCTTTTCGGCTTGTTCTCATAAGTAGCTCACCCAATTCATATTCTTTACCTGCAGTAGGCAGGCCTGTCATCATTTTGCATAGTGGCGATACAAAGACGGATATAACTTAAATAATTCCTCAATAAAAAACAGAAATAATTTATTTCTTCGTGTCTTAGTAGAAAAGAAATTTCCGCCACTAAGGCACTAAGTAATTGAAGTTACACAAAAATAGTAGTAACAATATTATGGAACCCTTTCATGGTTCGATTTTGTCTTATTTAATTATTGCCAGGGGCGGTGTCCTTGGCTTAGATATTTGTTCCTTTCAGGAACTCTGAGAAGCATAAAGACGCTGAAAGCGTCTGATATTCGAGATTGGGACAACGTCCCAATATACAATATTCTATACTTTTATTAATAACCCTGAAAGGGTGAAATAAGTCTTTGAGTAATTTCAGTAAGTATTTAAAAGAATCAAATTAAAAACATCATCCGGGGTAATAAGTATGGTTGAACTTATTACCCTTTATTTATTATTTCTTAATCGCCTAAAGCTTATTACAGCCAGGGTGCGGCAAATTAAGAACGGATGATTAGATCAGTTTTTCACCGATGCTTTATTTATTTAAAATCTTCTTCTTACTTAGCCGGCGTTTCCGCTGCTGCGGGCGGAACTGTTTCCTCTTCATCTGCCGGCTGTTTCTGTTTACCGCCTAAATCTTTTATTACTCTTGATGCAGTGTATTCATCAAATAAATCCAGATGCTCTTTCTTTGCAAGCGGCATCAGCTCATCTAAATGCTCTTTTAAAATTGCCGCTACTTCCTTAACCAGCGCTGCCTCTTTTTTCCGCAAAGAACTTGCACTGGCTGTACCTGTATCGACGCTGTTTTCGGCTATTTCAACTTTATCAATTGCTGCCTGCACTTCATCTAGCTTTTCAGTTGTGTAGTTTCCTTTCGCCATAACTTCAGGATTAGCGCGTGCTTCGTCCATTATGGCATTCAGCTTCTCAACAACCTCATCTTCACGCAATTTTGTAGTCAGCTCGCTTTCGCTAACTTTCACCTTTGCAAGAAGAACTTCATTACCGGATTTTGCTGCATAACTTTTAAGCACACCTTTTACTGGAAGCACTTCCTGTATCGCATCCATCAAAAGTTTATTTTTATTTGCAACATTTCCTTTCGAAGCATACTTTAATGCTTTAGAGGTTGTCTTTATTTCAGCCATTTTTGTTTTGAACAGCTCAAACATTTCGGCTAATGCCGGAATGGTCATAATAACGATCAGCCATTTAATATAAACAGCATAAACCGCTTTGAACATTCCGTACGTGTTGAGGTTTTTGTTAGTCATTTCTCCCTCCTTGGGGATTTAGTTATTATGATGTTAATTAATCCCCCATTTACGGTAAGTGAGCTTATTCTGCCCACGGGGGGATGGAAAATGGCGTTTATGTGCAAATTTTGAAGAATTACCTCCGGTTTTTGTAAAATTACCGGCTGATCGTGACAAATTACATACATTATTTTCTTTCCTACATACCGTTTTAGCGTAATTACTCACTTCCGCGAGGAAATTACTAACCGCCGCTTCATTATTACATACCGATCTTTTGCGGTTACTCACATTCATTGTGAAGTTACTCAAGTCCATTTCATTATTACATGCTTGCTTGTCTAAATTACAAGGCGTCAGCATGCAGTTACTCACATACAGAGTGTAGTTACACACATTCATTGTTTGATTACTCAGTTGTAGGCGGCAGTTACTAGGATCATTTTTAAAATTACTTACTTCCAAATGGAAATTACATGACGACAGATCTTGATTACTTAAAGGAAGTTTGAAGTTACGGGCTTCCATTTCCCGGTAACTTGCATACAGTGTGCGGTTACTAAAGTCATTTTGGAAATTACGGAGAGTACGGAAAAAGTTATTTACCCCAATCCGGCAGTTACTGAAATTATAATTTAAGTAATTCAATTTGAAGTATGAATTATTCAAAGAATAAAATAGAAAACGCGCCTTAATATTTTTTGATCTAATAAAAATTAACATCCCCGAAAAATTTACTTCTAGAACATCTATGGAAAATCAGATCAGAATCCCGTTGAAAAAGAAATGATCTCCCTTTTCATAAACAAACTTATAAAAAATATTTTTTAATCAAAAACAATTTTTCCCTCCGTAGTACTCTATGTCTCCCCTGCCTTGACGGCAGGCAGGTCTGTGGAACTCTGTGTAAGTATTTAGTTTTTGTTTCGCGGAGAAACACGGGGAAAACTAATGCAAGGAGTTGATATTTAAACAAACCAGATGTACAGCTAATTAAAAAAAAATGTTCCCGCTTTTTGTTTTTACCTGTTCTTACATTTTCCATCTTCCATAAACCATCAAACATTCCTTCTTCCGCCTCCGGTTTCCGGCTTCCGTTATTAAAACAGCGCTCTCGCCTGTTCGTCTGCGTGGTAGGAGCTTCTTACAAGCGGAGAAGATTCCATAATTTTAAATCCCATTTTTAGTCCTTCTTCCTTGTACATTTTAAACTCATCAAGAGTAACAAAGCGGTCGACAGGTAAATGCATTTTTGTCGGCTGTAAGTATTGTCCGATTGTTAATATGTCGCAGCCATGATTAACAAGGTCGTGCATTGTTTCCAGTACTTCATCATTTGTTTCGCCTATGCCGACCATTATTCCGCTTTTTGTTTTTAGATATTTATCTTTAAACCATCTGATAAGATCAAGACTTCTTTCATATTTTGCCTGCGGCCTAACAACATGATACAAACGCGGTACTGTTTCAAGATTATGATTAAGAATATCAGGAGGATTCTTCATAATAATTTCAAACGCTTCAACAACACCTCTGAAATCGGGGATTAATATTTCAACAGTTGTATCCGGCATGCTTTCATTTATTAGCCTAACTGTTTCCATAAAAATAGAAGCGCCGCCGTCTTTCAATTCATCGCGGTTAACCGAAGTAATTACGACATGTCTTAACTTCAATTCTCTTACTGATTCAGCAACACGTCTTGGCTCATCGAGATCAAGCTCATTCGGCATTCCGGTTTTCACATTGCAGAAGCCGCAGCTTCGAGTGCAGGTATCTCCCAATATCATAAATGTTGCTGTGCGGTGATTCCAGCATTCAGCGATATTCGGACATCTCGCTTCTTCACAAACTGTGTGAAGATGCTGATTCCTCATTAAGCCTTTTACATCATTATAATTTTCACCTTGCGGCAGCTTTACCTTTAACCATTCCGGTCTTTTTCCCAAGGGTACTTTTACTTTTTCTACTTCTTCTTTGTATTCTCTTTGATGCTGATTGATTACCACGGTATTTCCTTCTTATGTCCAGTTAATTCTTACTAATACTAAATTTATTCATGGTATATGGTAAGGGGTATAAAGGTATGTAATTGACAATCCATATAAGCTGCCTTTATACCTTATACCTATATACCTTAATTCCCTTATACCTCATTCGCACTAAAGCTTTCTAAAGTATCTTTAATTAATTTCAAAAATCTTCCGCCGAGCATTCCGTCAACTAAACGATGGTCATGCGAAAGTGTTAACGCCATTGTCGGCTTAATTGCAATTGTATCGGCTCCTTCAATTTCCACAACTACCGGTTTTTTAACAACAGTTCCTACTCCCAATATTGCTACTTCCGGCTGATTGATTATCGGCGTTCCGAAGATAGTTCCAAACACTCCATAATTTGTAATTGTAAAAGTACCGTTAGTTATATCATCCGGAGTTAATTTTTTTGTTCTTGCTTTCTCTGCAATTTCATTTATTGATTTTGCAAGTCCGATAATATTTTTTTCATCAGCATTTTTAATATTCGGAACAATCAATCCATTCGGTTCCATCGCAACGGCAATACCGAGATTGATAAATTTCTTTTTCACTATTGTTGTACCGTCAATTGTAGCGTTGACGAGAGGAAATTCCTTTAATGCTTTAATACATGCATGAGAAATAAAAGGCATGTAAGTTAATTTGATTCCTTGTTTCCTTTGTATCTCGTCGCGGTTCGCTTTGAGGAAATTATAAATTCTCGTCATATCGACTTCCAGCATAGCCGAGACATGGACAGAAGTATCACGGCTGTTAACCATGTGCTGCATAATTTTCTGGCGCACAATATCCATCGGAATTCTTTCAACTTCATTTGATGAATATACTGCCTGAACTTTGGAAGTTGAATTAGAAGGTGACGAAACTACTTCATGTTTTGTTTCCTCAACATCTGCATGAGGAATTTCCTCAACTTTAGTTTCAACGGGCTCTGTCGCATTATTTCTTTGCTCAATGTAATTTAGAATATCTTTTTTGGTTACGCGTCCTTCTAAACCGGTTCCTTTAATTTTATCAATCTCATCAAAGCTAACATTTTCTTTTCTTGCAATATTCAATACTAACGGAGAAAGAAACTTTGTTGTGCCTTTACCTTCATGAGAAGAACCGTTTATTCCTTCATTAGCTTCTAGTGCTGATGCTTTAACAGAAGAAAAATTTTCATGCATTGATGACGGCAATTCTTTTTCTACTTCTATTGTCTTGCTTTCAACTTGCTGCGATGGCTTTACTTCAACGACAGGTTTTTTGATTTCATTTTTCGGTTTAACCGATTGTCCTTTTACAGATAATCTTGCAACAACAGTTCCGACTTCAACTGTTTCCTGCTCAGCAACTAAAATCTCTGATAGCATTCCTTCTGCCGGAGATGGAACTTCGGTATCGACTTTGTCCGTGCTTATTTCAAAAATTGTTTCATCTTTCTTAATCTGTTCACCAACTTTCTTATGCCACTTTATAATTGTTCCTTCCATAATCGACTCACCCATCTTCGGCATTAATATATCTATTGCACCAAGTGAACTGTTTGATGATTGTGAAGATTGCGATTTTTCACTTACAGAAATTTCTTCTTTAGATTTTGTTTCCTCAAAAACTTTTGGTGTTTCTTCAATTTTAATTTCCTCAACAACCGGTTCATGAATAATTTCTTTTGCCGGCGCATTCGTAATACTTTTCAATTCTCCGTTCGCATCGATTACTGCAACGACTGTTCCGACTTCAACAGTGTCTCCTTCGTTAAAACGAATTTCAGACAATATACCTTCAGCAGGAGAAGGAATTTCCGTATCAACTTTATCGGTGCTTATTTCAAAAATAATTTCATCACGTTTAACTGCGTCACCTTTTTTCTTATGCCATTTGAGAATCGTACCTTCACTTACGCTCTCACCCATCTTGGGCATTATAATATCCATAATTAAACTCCTTCATTAGACTGAGGCAAAGGCGAAGGCTAAGACTTCTTACTTTGCCGTTTTGTATTACTTATTTTCCAATGATTTTATTAATGATGTCAGTTCCTTTACAATCTCTGTGGCTGACTCAATAATTTCATTTAAAATTTTTTCTTCTTTGATGTAACCTAACTTGAAAGCAACTATCGATTGACTCATCAATTCGTAACTGCTTCCTCTCGATATTTTATAAAACCTTGTTTTGTCTTTCGCTTCGTATCTTCCGAATCCTTCTGCTATAATATGACTAATAGAATTAACAGCTCGCCTTGTATCATCCGTTAGACAAAATCTCTCATCAGCAGGAAAGTATTTAATAATCTGATAAACTTTTAATAAAAGCTCCAATGATTTTTGCCAGACAGGCATACTCATAAAGTCCGGATAATTCATTTTACGTTCCCTTCTATTATTTTATTAACACTGAAATAATCCAAACTCTTTTTTCTATTACCAAACTTTTATATTCGTCTCTGCCTTGGTCTTTGCCTTTGCCTTCGCCTTAATATCAAAATTCCAGTAATTTTTTTATTCCACTATAAATTTGTTCTCTGCTTGGAAGAACTGCATTTTCTAGAATCGGTGAATAAGGAATATGTGAATCTTTAGCTGCAATTCTTCTTACAGGCCCATCAAGATGCTGAAAACAATTATCGGAAACTCTTGCAGCAATCTCAGCGCCAAATCCGGCAGTAAAAGTATCTTCATGAATAACAATCGCTTTATTTGTTTTCTTCACAGAATTAAAAATCGTTTCTTCATCCAGAGGAATGATTGTTCTAATATCAATTACTTCAACTGAATATCCTTCATGCTCAAGTTTCTTTGCCGCCAATAATGAATCCCACATCGACACTCCGTAAGAAACCACAGTAATGTCTTCACCTTCACGAACAATTTTTGCTTTACCGAATGGGATTAAATAATCCGCATCAGGTGAAGGAGAAGTTGCAAAGCTCTGTCGATAAAGTCCTTTGTGTTCGCAGAATAAAACCGGATCATTAATTCTGCACGCAGTTTTCAGCAAACCTTTTGCATCGGCGGCGTTCGAAGGATATGCAATATAAATTCCCGGAACATGGGCAAAAATAGATTCGATATTTTGACTGTGGTAAAGTCCGCCGTGAATATAACCTCCGACAGCAACACGCGTAACCACCGGCGCAGACCATTCATTATTGGATCGATAACGTATCGATGCGACTTCTGATTTGAATTGCATAAACGCTGGCCAGATATAATCTCCGAATTGAATTTCAACTACTGGCTTTAATCCGGAAAGAGCCATCCCGGTTGCAACTCCAATTATGCTTGCTTCAGCTAACGGCGAATTGAAAACTCTTTCCTCTCCAAATTTAGTTGATAATCCTTTGGTCGCAGTAAATACACCGCCCTTTGCATCAGCTACGTCTTCACCGAAAAGATAAATCTTATCGTTTCTTTCCATCTCTTCGTGTAATGCATGATTGATTGCATCAACCATAACCACAGGCTTACCTGAAGGTTTTGATTTTTCATATTCTAAACTTTCTTTTAAACCGCTTTCATCAAAAACATTTTTAACTGCATTATTTGGATCCGGATCTTTTGCTTGAGATGCTAAATCAGCAGCAGAATTTATTTCTTCGACAATTTCTTTTTTAATTTGTTCGTATTCTTCTTTTGTCAGATTGCCTTCTGAAATTAATTTTTGAGACAGCTTTTCAATCGGACATCTTTTAGTTTCTTCTTCTAATTCTTTGTGATCTCTATATTTCTTTTGATCGTCTGATGATGAATGAGAAAAAAGTCTAACAACATCTGCTTCAATAAGAGCTGGCCCTTTTCCTTCTTTAATATATTGAACAGCTTCCTGTACAACCGAATAAGATTCGTTGAAATCGGTTCCGTCAATTCTTTTGTGAAATAAATTTTCATAACCGCTCATCATTGCTTCAATTGAACTGCCTTTTCCTCCGCTTTGTTGTTCAACATGGACAGAGATGGCATATTTATTATTCTCAATTACAAAAAGTACCGGGAGCTTTTCACGGCTTGCCCAATTAATAGCTTCATGAAATTCTCCCTGGCTGGTTGTTCCTTCGCCGCTGCTGACATACGTAACATTATGTTTTCCTTTTTTCACCATCGCAAGCGCAGTACCAACTGCATTCAAAAATTGAGTTCCGGTTGGACTCGATTGTGTCGGCATATTTAATTCTTTAGAACTCCAATGACACGGTAGTTGTTTTGCGCCGGTAGCAGGATCATCTTCTTTAGCAAAGCATTGAAGAAAAAAATCGAATGTTTTTACTCCGGCGGATAAAACAACTGCAAGATCACGGTAATAAGGATATAGCCAATCTTTCTTTGGATTTAATGATAACCCTACGGCAACCTGAATTGCTTCATGTCCGGAACCGGCAATGTGAAAAAAAGTTTTTCCTTGCCTCAATAAATTCATGGCTTTATTATCAATATTTCTTGCAAGCAGCATTATGCGTAATGCTCTTAACTGAAAATCCTTATCAAGAATATTATTATTTGTAATCGACTCGTTATGGTGATTTGATTTGCCATTGTTACCCTGCGATTTAATTTTTTCGGTCATAATTTGATTATAAGAAGACTCATTTTTTGATGAATTCTTTTTTGACATTACAAACCTTTCGTGGTTAGCTGTTTTACTTAATTAATGAATTCAATCCTGCTTAACGGCAGGTCATCTCTTTGAATATTAGTTACTGTTTCGTAGCCGAATATTTCTTTGAAGTTTTTCACTACCAAATTTTTTACTTCAGATAAATTAATTTGTCTACTTTTTTCTTTTTGCAATGAAGTTACTTCTTTATCTGAAATTCCGCATGGAATAATTCCGGAGAACAATGAAAGATCGGTATTAACGTTAAATGCGAATCCGTGCATCGTAATCCATCGACTTACTTTTATTCCGATAGCTGCAATTTTTCGATTCTCTATCCAAACTCCAGTGTATTTAGGAACGCTGGTACCGATTATATCATAACTGCTGCACGTTCTAATTATTGTTTCTTCCAAAGCTCTTAAATATTTGTGAGTATCTTTCTGCCAATCATTTAAGTCTATGATTGGGTAGCCAACAATTTGTCCAGGGCCGTGATAAGTAATATCACCGCCTCGGTCAATATCATAAATAGAAATTTTATTTTTAGTTATATACTCATCCGAACTTATCAAATTTTTTTTGTCTGCAACTTTTCCCAGCGTATAAGTATGCGGATGTTCAAGTAAAAATAAAACATCCGGGATTTTTCTATTGTGTCTTAATTCAACAATTTCTTTTTGCAAATCCCAGGCTTCTTTATAATCTATCAAGCCGAGATCGCAATAGATCAAATCTTTTTCTTTTATCATTTCTAAAAATCACTCTAACTTAAAAAGCATGAATGCATAACTGCATGAAAGCATGTTATGAATCAATGTTATTCATTATTACTACTATATTGTTCAATCATTTCTTTAACTATATAATTGTTTCTCCATGTTTCATTGTTAGCAAGTTTTTCTATCATTGATTTATTAAAACTTATCAGTTTATTTTCCAGGCAATAATGCTTCTTATCAAATTCACTAAATGTATCTTCGGTTATTTTATGATTGTTAAAAAGAGTAAATATTTGCGAATAATTTTCTCCAAGTGAAGCAAGAGCGATATTTACAAATTGAATATTTTCTTTTAATGATCTCCGGCAATAACCTTCAGCAATATTAGAAGAAACCGAAAAAATAGAATCCTCAATCTGCGCTTTTACCTTAAAAGAAACAGTATCAATTTTGCCAAGAACGTTGTTACTAACGAATGAGTACAAATCCACAGCCTCATTCCATACTTCAAGATTCCTATATCCGCGATTTATATTTTTATTCTTCAATAAATATTCTTTAGGATTCATAAAATCTCCTCTTGGAAATATTAATAGACTATTAACTTCGTACGTGCCTTCATGCAGCCATGCACTTATGCATTCTAAATATGTATCGCTTCTCCATAAGCCTGCGCAGCAGCTTCCATAAATGCTTCCGCTAATGTTGGGTGTGCATGTATTGTATTAATTATTGATTCACCGGTAGCTTCGAGTGATTTTGCTAATCCGGCTTCCGCGATCATTTCAGTAGCTTCCGAACCGATAATGTGAACACCTAAAATCTCACCGTACTTTGCATCAAAAATAAATTTAACAAATCCTTCTCTTTCACCAATTGCAAATGCTTTTCCGCTCGCCATGAAAGGAAATTTTCCAACTTTAATTTCATATCCGGCTTCTTTTGCTTTTGCTTCCGTCAAACCGATGCTTGCAACTTGCGGCTGGCAAAAGGTACAGCCGGGAATGCTATCGTAATCAATATCTTGAACCGATAATCCTTTTATCTTTTCGACACAATGTATTCCTTCATGAGAAGCAACATGAGCCAGCCAAGGCGGACCAATCACATCGCCAATTGCATAAATTCCTTTTACATTTGTCTCGTAAGTTGATTTATTAACTTTAATGTGATTTTTAAATAGCTCAACACCAAGTTCTTCAAGCCCAAATCCTTCAACGTTTCCTGTAACACCAATTGCACTTAAAACTTTGTCTGCGGTTAATTCTTTCTTCTCACCATTTGAGTTTAGAGTCACATAAACTTTATTCTCTTTTACAATTGCTTTTTCAACTGTAGTTTTTGTGAAAATTTCTATTCCACGTTTCTTAAAACTTTTTAGCAACGTTTCTGAAACTTCCCGGTCTTCAATCGGCAATATTGTATCCATCATTTCAACAAGAGTAATTTTTGTTCCAAGCACGGAATAAAAATATGCAAACTCAACTCCGATCGCACCGGCGCCAATGATTATCATTTCTTTAGGAACTTCAGAAAGCACCATTGCTTCGGAACTTGTTATAATATTTTTTTTGTCCACAGGTATTGATGAAAGTGTTTTTGGTCTTGCACCGGTTGCAATAATAATCTTATCGGCAGAAACAGAATTAACTTTCTTTCCGTTGTTATCTAAGATTTCTAATTCATTTGATGAAACGAATTTCCCAAAACCACGTATACGATCAATTTTATATTTCTTAACAAGTATTTCTACATTTTTAGACATTCGATCAGCGATGTCTCGACTTCTTTTAATTATACGCGTAAAATCAAATTCTAATCCTTGAACTTTAATTCCAAAATCCGACGAATGATTTTTTATGGTATCATAAATCTCGGCATTTTTCAGAAGAGATTTAGTTGGAATGCAACCCCAGTTCAAACAAATTCCACCTAAGTTATCCTTATCAATTACAACTGTTTTAAATCCTAACTGACCAGCTTTAATTGCCGCAACATAACCTCCAGGTCCGCCGCCTAAAATCGCTATTTGATATTGATTAGCCATATAAAGTAAGAAATCCTTTGATTATTTATCTTTAAATCAAATATAAGTAAGGCAGTAGAAAAATGAAAATTGAATCAGCCAATTTAGACTTCGTTTTTGACCCATTAGTCATTTCATATTTCACAGCTAAAAATAGTTGGAATAAATTAATAATTGTGTAATAACATCAAGTCTTAGATGAGAAAATGTCTTTATTCATTTTCTTTCCTTTGATAATTAGAATTTCAATAACTTATATTTAATAAACCTAAAAACTATATTTTTGATTGGCAAAGAAATTGATATTTATAAATATCAACTTTTAATCTGGTTTAAAATTGGAAAATTTAGATAATTATGATTTACCATTATTCCCGATAAGCAGCGCTGCGAAGCTGCTAAATATCTCAGTACATACTTTGAGAATGTATGAAAAAGAAGGCCTGATTATTCCGTTTAAAAAAGAATCAAATCACCGACTTTATTCCAAAGCTGATGTCGATAGATTAAAATGTATTAGAAGAGCTATTAACGAAAGCAAAATAAGTATAGCAGGAATTAAAACAATTTATTCGCTAATTCCCTGCTGGGAAATAACTAAATGTAGTGGAGAAGATAGAAATAATTGCTTAGCTTTTAAAGCTCATTCACAACCTTGCTGGACTTTTAAGCATGAGAATAATCCTTGCTCAAAAAAGAATTGCAGGAGCTGTGACGTCTACAATCAATACGCGGAATGCACCAAGATTAAAGAGTTGATTACAAGTTTTATTTAATCATAAAAGTTGAATTACTAAACTCTTAAATACACAAATGAAAAAATTTATTTTTACTCTCAATGCTGTAATAATTTTATCATTACATATTTTTCCAAATTCTAAGAAACCTTCAGCGGAAGAATTTAATCAACAATGTTTCCGATGCCATTCAATGGCAACTTTAGGTTATAAAGACGAATCTAGCGGGATAATTAAAAGTCTTGCCGTTTTGCCGCATGATTTTTATAACTCCAATCATAAAGAACTTGAGTGCATCGACTGCCACTCAAGAGATTTTACAACATTTCCGCATCCGGCAAAATTAAAAACTGAAAATCTATATTGCCTATATTGTCATAAAGATGAACCTAAGTTTCAGAAATATCATTTCCAAAGCATCGAAAGTGAATTTAAACAGAGCGTTCATTATAAAAAGATGGGCGATAAATTTACATGCTTTGATTGTCATGATCCGCATAGTTTTAAGATAAATGCAAGAGTTAACCGGGATGTTAAAGAAACTGTTCTTTATGATAATCATATTTGTTTGAAGTGCCATGACAATACTTCGACGATCAAAGATTTATCGGGACAGCTTTTGCCGACCTTGAATGTTTCTCATTCATGGCTTCCTCATATTGACCTGCATTGGAAATCAGTTCGATGCATCGACTGTCATACATCTCCTAATGCACCAGGTGTAAGTCATTTAATTTTGCCGAAAGATCAAGCAGTGAAAAATTGCGTTGAATGCCATTCGAAGAATTCAATTTTACTTCAGTCGCTTTACAAATTTCAAACGAAACAAGAAAGAGACAGAGAAGGTTTTATAAATGCGGTAATCTTAAATAACTCTTATGTCATCGGTGCGACCAGAAACTATTATTTGAATCTACTCAGCTTCATCATTTTTGGAATCGTATTAGTCGCCTTATCAGTTCACGGAATTTTAAGATGGAAATCTCATAAAGGAAATTTAGATGAAAAGTAATAAAGAATATTTTTACCCGCTCTGGCTGCGAATCTGGCACTGGTTTAATGCGCTGCTTTTTCTTTTACTCATTTTTACCGGCGTGAATATGCAGTATGCAAACACAAAATCCCCCATTATTGAATTTCATTCTGCGGTTACGTTACATAATGTTTCGGGTATAACTCTTACTATCAACTATCTGTTTTTTATTATATTGAATTTTGTATCCGGCAATTACAAGCAGTACGTACCAAAGCTTAATAACTTCGTTTCGAATTTAGTGCTTCAAGCAAAATATTATTTGAATGGAATTTTTAAAAATCAAGATCATCCTTTTGAAACTTCCAAAGAACAAAAGTTCAATCCGCTTCAACAAATTACATATTTACAAATCATGTATACGGTTCTTCCAATCATGGTAATTACTGGCTGGGCTTTACTTTTTCCGGAAGTATTGATCAAACAGATTTTCGGAATTTCTGGATTAACATTAACAGATATTGTACATACAATCGGCGCATTCTTTTTGTCCGTTTTCATGATCGGACATATTTATCTTGCAACTACCGGCAACACCGTCGTAAGCAATTTCAAAGCGATGGTTACCGGCCTGTCTGCCGGGCACTCTCACCAAAAGTTTGCCGAGTCAGACAAGGCAGACTGGCATCTTTCACATGAGGAAGAAGCAGAAATTCAAATTCATTCAATTGAAGAGGTATCAAATGAAAATTAAATATTTTAAAATTCCTAAAACTAAAACCGGCAAACTCATTCTTATTCTTTTTGTAATTTTTGTACTTGGCGGCATCTTCACTCAATTTCTTTATGAACCATTATTTGAATGGTACACCGGCGTTAAAAACGGTAAGCTCACTTATGATTCAAGTATAAAACTTACCGATGAAGAATTCAACTCACTATCTAAAGAGCTAACCTATCAAGATCGTCTTCAGCGCGCCGAAGAAATGACAAAGAATGAAAAAGATCCGTTTACAAGAAAAGTCAAAATGGAAATGTTGATGAATACTCCATCGTTTATTCATCAGACTAAATTTAATCATATAAAATATTTTAGAGATGCTGGTATTCGTCAATATAAAGGTCCCGAAACTTGCTTAAAATGTCATGAAGATATTACTGTTCGTCATGCTGATGGCTCTACAACTAAAGTAAACACTTTGGATGATATTATTAATTCGGTTCACTTCCAATTTCAGCGCAGAGCGGCAGGATTTTCTACTTACGGATTCGATGGTAAACAAGTAAATGAAAATACTAGACCGATCCCAGTCGGCAAAATAGACCGAGCCTGCGGAATACCCGGCAGCTTTTCATGGACAGGCTGGGCTGATTTAATTAAAACTAAACCGGATAGTCTTCATGGAAAAACTCTTCTAAGAAGTGAAGGCTGCGGACAATGTCACATCGGAGGTAATTATCAGCCTGCAACTGAAGATATGATGCCTTTCGGTAACGTGCCTGAATCTGCAAAAGAAGGAATTGATTGCTTAATCTGCCATTCCCAAACTTATGATATGAATGAAAAATATGTTATAAAAGATAACGTTGGTTTAAGATGGAATGAAGATAGAAGCATGAAAGCAGCAATGACTGTAACTAAACCGACAAACACAAATTGCTTGTACTGTCATCAGCATAATTTTGGCGGCGATACATATTCAGGCAATGTCGCCGCTCATAATTTAGGATACAAAAATCCGCGTATACTTCATGCAGGTGCTAAACGCGGTATGCCATTTAGTCCGGAAGAAGATGTCCATGCCGCTGCCGGAGTTCAATGCTTAGATTGCCATGTTCCGGAAGGACATAAAATTCCCCGCGGAACAAAAGGCACTGATTTGGTTGCTAATGATCTGCCAAATAAATCTGTAGCATGCGAAAATTGTCATACATCTGCGCCTCATACTAAAAATGAATTGGAACGAGTAATACTTAACGGACACGTTGCGCGCGTTGCTTGCGAAACTTGCCATATTCCATATTTAAGAGATGATAATGTTGTTCTAAGAGATTGGGTACATCCTACATACAACAAAGAAGAAGGCATGTATGTTTACACTGACATTCTAAAATCCGGTAAGCCTGATATTGGTTTTAATTATTTCTGGTACAACGGCAACGGAACATTCCTAGCTGGAGCTTTAGGAAATAATCCAAATAAGTCCGATCGTTATGATCCTTTGATGGACCAGATGACGAACATAACTAATCCTGAGGCTCTGCTTGAAATCAAAACCAATGTTAAAAATGATTTTAATATGAATGATGAACAAGCATTAAAATATATGCAGGCAGTTACCAATACCCTTTCGCAGCTTTCTTCCGGAATGGTTGCCGAAAGAGAAAAAGATATTACTGAACATTTAACTTCAATCAGCAATCTTGGCGACAGCAAAATATATCCGTTCAAATTATTTAACGCATACATGTATGAAGACATGTCGAATCAAGGTCCGTTCGGTGCGATGATACTTCCATTTGATTATCCTACATATTATGAAACCGGCAATACGTTGGAAGCAATGAAGACTGCAATTAAGAATCCAATCATAAAAAGAATGTATCAATATCCATTTAAAAAATATATGATGGATGACTTTATGAGGTACTTCGGTGTTAAAACCTGGTCGGATGTTTACCCGATTGATAATAAAGGAAATCTAAGAAACATTCAGCCTCACTGGATGCGGCAATTCGGTACATTGATGTTAAATCATTCGATAAAAAAAGAAGGGCTTGCCTGCGCTTCATGCCATTCACCGAACGGAATACTCGATTTCAAAAAACTCGGATATTCTGCTGAAAGGATAAAAGATTTGACTCACCTTAAAGAGTTGAAATACTTTAAAACAAACACAAAGGAAGTAAAAGTAACTAAAGTAAATTCAAAAAAAATAATTCTATCAAAAAGATAATTTTTCTAAAACTAATAAAGGGCAAGTGAATCTTGCCCTTTACTATTTTCAAAATTTCAGTACTAAATTTATCAATAGCTCTCTTTTGAAATCACCACTTTCCCTTTAAACACTCTATAAATAAAAATTGTGTAAGCAATAACTATCGGCATTCCGATTAAAGCTATAATAAACATCGTCATCAATGTTCTTTGCGACGAAGATGAATTGTAAATAGTTAAACTATAATTCAAGTTTATGTTTGACGGAACTAATCTCGGAAAAAGACTAACTGCTGATAATCCAATTATAGAAGCGATTGTTAAAGATGATAGTATAAATGATAAGAAATACTTTGCGCCTTTAATAGCCACCGGCAGATAAAGAACGGAGCCAAGCAGAAGAATAAATAAAATCCAGAAAAATGGATTATTAAGAATGCCGTCAAATAAATATGGCGCTTCAAATAACGAAACAAAAGTAGCAATAACATAAAGCAGAATAAAAACAGTCCATATTTTACTAATTAATTTTACCATTCTGTTTCGAAGCTCACCTTCCGATTTTGTCGTTAAATAAATCGCGCCATGCATTATAAACATTGCTAAGCTCAACAAGCCAATCAAGATAGAATAAGGATTTAATAAATCAATAAAAGATCCGGTAAAATTTCCTTGTTCATTTATTGGAATTCCTCTTAAAATATTTC
>JAMCWE010000256.1 GCA_023475265.1 Bacteroidota bacterium | reverse complement strand
ACAGACGCTAAATTGTTAAACAAGAACAATAATAAAGTTATTGTTAAGAGAGTTCTTCTATCGGAGGAGGCTGCAATAATAATGGAGAAGCTAAACTTGCTGCCGCACTAAAAAATACAAGTCAGGAGAAAAAGGATTAATCTTTGGACCGGTTATTAAAAATATTCAGCTTGTAGGACTTGAAGGAAATAAATTATCAGTTCAATGCAGCGATCAGCATAGTAAGGACATTGTTAATAGAAATCAAGATTATATTTCTAAAAAAACTCTTGAATATTATGGTAAAAAAATGTCTTTTAACTTTGCTGATAATCAAATTAAAAATGAAGTTGAACTAAAATCAGTTACTGACAATTCCTTAAAAGCTAAAAGCGGTAATGAAAAAAAAGATGTTCCTCAAAATTCTTTTGCTGACGCCATAATAAATGAATTAGGTGGTGAAGAAATTACCTAAAATTTGTTAAAGCCTGATTGGTAATAATTTGAAAAAACAACGAATATAACCTATTCTTAACTGCTTTCCATAAATAATATTAGCTTTCAATTTAAAAGCTATTCTTCTCATACTATTTTTTGAAAAATTGATAAATATTATATAATTTTGCAAACTATGTTAAAAAGGTTAGTCGTAGCAATTGATGGACCGGCTGGATCAGGTAAAAGTACTTCCGCAAAGCTTGTCGCACAAAAATTAGGTTTTCTTTACATTGACACAGGTGCGATGTACAGAGCGATCACCTTTTTAGCAATCAAAAATAATGTTCTTCAAAATAATGATGCTATTATTGAACTTGCAAAAAACTCCGGCCTTGATTTAGAATTTACTAACGGCGAAACTCATGTTTCCGCTAATGGTTTGGATATTACGGATAAAATTCGCACGCAAGAAGTTAATGTCAACGTAAGTGACATCAGCAAGATTGAGGGTGTGAGAAAGGCTTTAGTTGATAGGCAAAGAGAACTTGCAAAAAAAAATATTGGCGTGGTGATGGAAGGAAGAGATATTGGAACAGTCGTGTTTCCAAATGCGGATGTTAAAATATTCTTAACCGCTTCAATTGATCAAAGAGCAATTCGTAGAACTAAAGAATATGAAGAAAAAGGTGTGCATATATCTTTGGAAGAAATAAAAGCGAACATTCAGCAGCGCGATACTATTGATTCAACTAGAGATGTTAGCCCGCTTGTTAAAGCTCCGGATGCAATAGTAATAGATACATCAAATATTAGCATTAAAGAACAAGTTGACGTTATTTTAAACTTAGTACAACAAGTTGTTCATAAAAAAGAATAATTAAAATTTAATAAAGTCATCAAAAATTATTTATGTTAAACTAAATTTTCTGCTTTATTCCTTTTCCGATGACTTTGAGAAATAGATGCAGAAATCAATATTCTATTAGGAGGATTAATGTCCGAGGTAACCAAAGAAGTAAAGAAAAATACAGCGACTACCGGTGATTATGAAAAAGCTAAGAAGCAATTTAATAATGAGGAGTATTCGCAAGAAGAATTTTTCACATTAGCCAAACTATATTCAGATTCATTTAAAGATGTTAAAGAAGGCGAGCTAATCAAGGGAAAGATAGTCAGAATTCAAGGAGATAATGTAATAATTGATGTTGGCTTTAAATCTGAAGGTTCAAT
Organism: Bacteroidota bacterium; assembly: GCA_023475265.1. Taxonomy (GTDB): domain Bacteria; phylum Bacteroidota; class Ignavibacteria; order Ignavibacteriales; family Ignavibacteriaceae; genus FEN-1297. The sequence goes on along the minus strand of JAMCWE010000256.1, from coordinate 18,547 downwards.
ACCTAAAAATGAATTTAACGAGAACGAAGAAATAAAAGTTGGAGGAGAAGTTGAGGTTGTTCTCGAAAGTGTGGAAGATCAAGAAGGAAATCTTGTACTTAGTAAACAAAGAGCTGATTTCTTAAGAATCTGGGAGAAGGTAGTAAGAGCTCATGAAACAGGTGAAATTGTTCAAGGTAAAATTCTAAAAAGAATTAAAGGCGGAATGGTTGTTGACCTTATCGGTATGGAAGCATTTCTTCCTGGATCTCAAATCGACATTCGCCCTATCCGCGATTTCGATGCCTTCGTTGGACAAACAATGGACTTTAAAGTAGTTAAGGTAAACATTCCAACTGAAAATGTAGTTGTCTCACATAAAGTTTTAGTTGAAGAAGAAATCGCAGATCAAAGAAATGCTATTCTTAACAGCTTAGAAAAAGGCCAGATACTTGAAGGCACCGTTAAAGCAATTACAGATTTTGGTGTATTCATTGATCTTGGCGGTGTGGATGGTTTAGTTCATATTACTGATTTAAGCTGGGGCAGAATCAATCATCCAAATGAAGTTGTTAAACTTGATCAAACAATTAAAGTTGTTGTTACTGATTTTGACGAGGAAAAGAAAAGAATTTCTCTCAGTCTTAAAAAACTTCTGCCTCATCCGTGGGAAGACATCGATAATAAATATAAAATTGGCGACAAAGTTTCCGGTCGCGTTGTTTCTTTAACTGACTACGGCGCTTTCATTGAAATTGAAAAAGGCATTGAAGGATTAATTCACAATTCTGAAATGAGCTGGACTCAACATATTAAACATCCTTCGCAAGTTGTATCAATGGGACAAGTTGTCGAAGCAGTTATATTAAGCTTAGATAAAGATGAAAAGAAAATTTCATTGGGCATTAAGCAATTAGAACCTGATCCTTGGGAATCTTTAATGCACAAATATCCTGTTGGATCAAGACATTCGGGAATAGCCCGCAACTTAACCAACTTTGGTGTGTTCGTTGAACTCGAACCAGGTGTTGATGGTTTAGTTCATATTTCAGATCTATCATGGACCAAAAAAATTCGTCATCCCGGCGAAGTTGTAAAGAAAGGTGAGAAGCTCGAAGTAATTGTCCTTGGTGTCGATGTTGAACAAAGGAAAATTTCTCTTGGACATAAACAAGTTGAAGAAAATCCATGGTCACAATTTGAAAGACTTTACGCTGTAGGAACTCAAACACAAGGTAAAGTTGTAAGGATTATTGAAAAAGGATTAATTGCTGAATTACCAGAGCATGTTGATGGTTTCGTTCCTGGAACACAGCTTGTTACAACAAAAATAAAAAATATTGCAAATCATTTTCCAATTGATGATACAATTCCGTTAAAGGTCATCGAATTCGACAAAGAAAATAAGAAGATTGTATTAAGTGCAATAGCATCATTGAAAGATAAGTCTGAAGAAGAAATTCGTTCTTATTTAGATAAGCATAAATTTGACCGAGTTAATGTTCAGGAAATTCAAAATGCTGAAACTTCAGCAATAGATGCGGCAGATTTTCCTATTTTCGAAGTGAATGAAGAAGATCGTTCATCTCATACAGAAAATAAATAAACCATACTAACATACTTTTGCTGGAATTAGAGCGGGGGTTTTCCTCCGCTCTTAACTTTTAAACATACATTATCATGCAAAACAAAGTTGCATTACATACTTTAGGCTGCAAACTAAATTTTTCAGAAACTTCAACAATTGGGAACCAATTTCTAACTAAAGGATTTCAAATTGTAGAGTTCGATGAGAAGGCAGATATTTACGTTTTCAATACATGCAGCGTTACCGAAAATGCTGAGAAAGAATGCCGTCAATTTGTAAGAAGAGCATTAAGACAAAACCCGGAAGCTTTTGTAGTTGTCACCGGCTGCTACGCTCAATTACGACCTGAAGAAATTTCCCGAATAGAAGGAGTTGATGTTATCCTTGGAAGCAATGAAAAGTTCAAGCTATTTTCATTGCTTGATGATTTTAATAAAAAAGATTTAGCTTGTATTTATGTTTCTCCAACGCAGCAGCTAAATGAATTTGGTGCCGCACATTCAACGGATGCAGATTCCAGAACAAGAGCATATTTTAAAATTCAAGATGGCTGCGATTATAAATGTTCCTTTTGCACTATACCATTAGCCAGGGGCGCAAGCAGAAGTATGAATCCTTCCGGGGTTATTAACGAATTTAATAAATTAATTAATTCCGGGTATAAAGAAATAATTCTTACCGGCGTTAATGTGGGTGATTATGGAAAATCATTTTCTACTAATTTATTTAATGCCCTTCAACAAATGATAAATCTTCCGGGAGATTTTAGAATAAGAATCAGTTCCATAGAACCAAATTTACTTACTGATGACATTATAGAATTAACTGCTCAAAGTGAAAAACTGTGTAATCATTTTCATATTCCACTTCAAAGTGGAAGCCCCGGAATACTTAAAGCTATGCAGCGAAGATACAAAGCTGCAGACTATTCAAAATTAATTTATAAATTGAAAAATAAAATACCCGATGCGGGTATTGGGGTTGATGTTATTGTCGGCTTCCCTGGAGAAACTGAAGAAGATTTTCTTCAGACATATAAATTTTTAAATGAATTACCGATTTCATATTTACATGTTTTCACTTATTCAGAAAGGCCAAACACAAAAGCAATCAGCTTACCAGATATAGTTGAAGTTCATGAAAGAAAAAAAAGAAATAATATGCTTCGCATTCTCAGCGAAAAAAAACGCCATGTTTTTTATTCTGAAATGATTGGTAAAAATATGAAGGTACTCTTTGAGAATGAAAATGATAATGGTATTATGAAAGGTTTTTCTTCAAATTATGTTAGAGTAAGCCACCCATATGCTGAAAATTATGTTAATCAATTTACAAACGTTATCATCTCTGACGTTGATGAAAATACAGGTACTGGAAAAATAAAAGGTATGAAAAAATCAATTGACTTGATTGCATGTTAACACTTAAAATTACAATTAAAAAAATGAAAAATATTCTCCTCGCACTTGCTGTCTTTTCAACTTATACTTTTTCTCAGACAAAACTTGAACCTAAATTTTTTGTACTTCAAAACTCAATTAATGAGATTAAAGTAGAAAACAAATCTCTACAAAATTTTACAACTGAAGTGTCTAATTCAAAAAAAAGCGCCGGCCTGGCAATTTTATATTCTTTTCTTTTACCTGGAATGGGAGAGCTATACGCCAATTCTTATTCTTCAGGGAAATATTTTACAATCGCTGAAGGCAGTTTATGGGGAATTTATTTTGGAATGAATACATATGGTAATTGGCTAAAAGACCGCTATATTTCATACGCCTCGTCTACTGGTATGGTTAATTCTCAAAATAAAAATGCAGATTATTATGCAACCATTGGTGATTATATGAGCATAGATGAATACAATAATGCAATGGCGCTTCAACAAAGTTTTGATAAAATGTTAGACCCGACTAAAAATTATTGGAATTGGCAAACCATTGCAAATAGAAAAAATTACCGCAACATGTGGGTTTCCAGCGAACAAGAGCATAATGATTTACGATTTATTGTAGGAGCTTTAATTTTAAACAGGATTGCAAGCGCAATAAATGCTGTAAGATTAGTAGCTGAATTTAATAAAAAACAATCCACCGAATTGGGATGGAATTTCTCAGTTGATGCAAATAATCCGGCGACTTTACCTTCAACATTATATTTTAATTTTCAAACTACTTTTTAATCATTCGTTTGTGGTTAAAAATTTTGAATTTTTATAAGTACAAATTTTTAATAAATCCCACCCATTTTTGAAGTAAAAAAGAATTATTCTAAAGGATTTATTAGATTAATTTTTTTTAATCTTTTCTTAAGATTCTATTAATCATATTAAACTAACTTTGATAAGTAAATTCAAAATGAATTTGCAAGAAATTAATTTTTAACAACAAAATTTCAATAAGAGGTATTTTAATGAAATCTCGAATCATGTCATTAGTAGTTTTAGTTGCGTTTGTATTTACTCTCGGTATCGGCGCTTCTTTTGCTCAAAATCAACCACAAGCTAAAGAAAAAACAAAAGCTAAAGTTGTGAAAAAAGAACATGTTATGAAACATGAAAAAGTAGAAAAGAAAGCAGAGAAAAAAGCTCCTAAGAAAGTTGTCAAGAAAGAAGCTAAGACCGAAAAAAAAGAAACAAAAGTAGAAAAGAAAGCTCCTAAAAAAGTAGCAAAAAAAGTTGCTAAAAAATCAGAGAAAAAAGAAGTTTCCAAAAAGAAGTAATTCATTCTGATTTAATATTTGTTCTAAAAAAGGAGAGTTTCATGACTCTCCTTTTTTATTTATATTTCTTACATGAGAATATTAATTGTTGAAGATGAAAAAAAGGTAGCCTCCTTTATTAAAAAAGGTCTTGAAGAGGAATATTTCGCCGTTGATATAGCGTATGACGGCAAAGAGGGATTAAAATTAATTACCTCAGAAGAATATGATATTATTATTATGGATATAATGCTGCCTTATTTAGATGGAATTTCACTTCTAAAAGAAATTAGAAGAAGAAATATACTTTCACCGGTTTTGATGTTGACAGTAAAAGATAGTTTAAAAGATAAAGTTGAAGGTCTAAACTCTGGTGCAGATGATTATCTTACCAAACCATTTGCTTTTGAAGAATTATTAGCAAGATTAAGAGCTTTGTTAAGAAGAAATGAAAATTCTAAATCATCTACATTAAAGGTTGGTGATTTGGTTCTTGATCTTCAATCACATAAAGTTTTAAGAAATAATCAGGAAATTATTTTAACTCCAAAAGAATATTCAATCCTGGAATATCTAATGAGAAATACTAATAAAGTAATTTCCAGAACAAAATTAATTGAACACGTTTACGATTACCATTTCGATACCGAGACAAATATAATTGATGTGTATATAAATAAAGTTAGAACAAAAATTGATACAAATTTCGAGAAACCATTAATTCATACTATACGCGGAATAGGATACATATTAAAAGACAGTGACTAATTTTTAATTTTGATTTTATGTTTCAGAAATTCAAAAACTTCTTTTCATCTACTAGATTTAAAGCTACTCTTTGGTATTCAACTTTATTTCTGATTTTAGAAGTTCTCTTAGGAGTTTTAATATACATATACCTTTATAATACCTTGATGGATAATCTGGATCTAGCTCTTAAATCTCAAGCCAAAGGAATTTTGAGATTAGTTTCTGAAAAACATATGGATATAGATCATTTTGTCCCCGATTCAATTTATACTGATCCTGAAGATTTGGTGTGGGATGTAATTTATAATGAGGTAGCATTCAACCTTCGTAATAATTATATCCAAATAGATTCTAAAAATAAAATTGTTTTTAGGTCTGCCAATTTAAATGATGATACTCTCTTCTTTCCTGAAAAGAAAACGCCAATAAATCTTTTTTATTTTACCGATACAACGCTTTCACAAAAACCTATTAGGTGTGTAAAATTAATTTCGAATTATTACACAATTTTTGTGGCCTTTCCAATTCAGCATATTTCTCAAACTCTGAATAGTCTTGTTCACATATTTATTCTTCTTGCACCGATTTTTTTCTTTGTTTCGATTTTAAGCGGAGCTGCAATATCTGCTAAATCATTATCGCGAATTGATGCCATAATTAAAAAAACGGAAGAGATAACTGCGCTCAATTTGGATGAAAAAATCGGCGGGGAAAAATATAGCGATGAATATGGCAGGCTCGTAAAAAAAATGAATGAAATGATAAGCAGAATAAAAACTTCAATTGATTACATGAATCAATTTTCTATTTCTGCTGCGCACGAACTAAAAACACCATTAACAATTTTACGTGGCGAAACCGAAATTGCTCTTAAATCTCCTAAAACTCCGGCTGAATATATTGAAGTATTAAAAAGTAATTATGAAGAAACTTTAAGACTAATAAAAATTATTGACAATTTGTTTTTCATTTCAAAAATCGATCATTCATTAATTGATATTAAAAAAGAAAAAATTATAATTGATGATTTTCTAAAAAGCATTGGGGATAGTTTAAAGATATTAGGCGCCGAAAAAAATATTCGAATTGTTGTTAACTCAAATACTAATTCATTCGTAGAAATTGATAAAGAATTGATGAATCAAGCATTAACTAATCTAATCGATAATGCAATAAAATATGGCGAAGAGAATAATGTGGTTTTTATTAAAGGTGAAAACTGCGATACCGATAAGATAAAAATAAGTGTGATAAATAAAGGCGAAGGAATTCCTGAAGAGTCTATTCCAAAAATATTTGATCGTTTCTTTAGAGTTGAATCTTCAAGAAATAGAAAGACCGGCGGCGTTGGGCTTGGTTTATCAGTTGTAAAAGCAATTGTTAATTGGCATGATGCTGAAATTTATGCAAAGTCCATTCCAAATGAGGAAACTGAATTTTCCATTTTATTATCCAAATCGAGTTGATGTCGGCAACTTATTAATTTTGTAATATTATTTTTTATAAATACTGAAATAATATCCATTCTGAATAAAATACTCTTTATTCTTCTTTAGAAAATCAATTATCGATTCTATGGGTATAACTTTTGTAATTCCATATCTAAGAAATTTTTGCTGCTTAACAAAAACATCGCCTTTATATGGAACTAATGGATTGTATTTAATTGATTCCTCAAGAGGCGCCGGCTGTAAAATATTTTCATTTTCTTCAGGCACCCATTCAATAATTCCGACCAACTGAAAATTCGGTATTCCATTTTTTACAGCAAGAACAAGTCCGCCGCTATAACCTCTATTCACAACTGCATCAATAAAAAATGATCCTGTACGATCATAATTTGGACTGCTAACTATCGCATTCGAAATCATTTTATAATTTAAGGGAAATCCAAAAACATAAACAAAATTTCCCCATGAAAGATCTTTTGCATTACCAAAAGGATAATTGAAAACATGAAATAATCTTTCATATCTTGTACTATAATTATTTCCGATAATTGTTATGTCTAAAGCTTTATCGGATAAAATTTCATTCACTTCACTACCTTCCGGAAAACCAGCAACATAAATAAATTTTCTTGTTCTAAAAGCTATGCTTTGAACATCATCAGAAAAAGTCCCTTGTTTATTTGAAAAGTAAGATACGATTGTATCGGGAAAATCTATTACGTGAGCACATGTTAATAAAGCCACAGTGCCATTCGTACTATATAATAACGTGCTGGTACCGGAGCTTGATTTATCCATATATGTGGTTTTTATAGATTTGGTTTTTATTACCTCATCATTTAAATCTTTCAATTTAATTTTACTATCTTCATCAAAAATATATGCCTTATAAAAAGCAAGACTGTTTACTCTGTAAATTGTATTGACGATTTCTTCTAATTGCTTTGAACCATCGCTGTATGGAAATTCACTATCATATTTGTCCTCATTTGAAGATGGTATTATATTTCTATATATAACGGAAGTACATGAAAAATTTATTATTGCAAAAACTATTACCGCAATTTTCTTAAATGACGAGATATACATGGTTTCACCTCGATGATGAGAAATGCTTTTTAATCAAAAAAAATTTAAGATATTTGGAAACCTTGATAATAACAATAAACTTTTTTTTTATTTTACACAAGAAATAATCAACAAACTTATTAATTAAATTAAATTCGGTTTTTGAATGCTTCAACCAAAAAGAAAAACAACAAAATTCCTTTTGTTAATAATATTTTCAATTAGCATTTTATTATTTGGTTCATACGCAAACTGCTCAATTATTCCTAAAAGTAAAGTTGAAAAGACTATTGAAAATGAAGTAGGGTTAAAAGGATTTACAAAAAGCTCATTCTATAATGAACAAACTTTAACGTTCGATTATGAACCGGAAATAAAAATAGAAATCAATGCGCCGTCTAGCAAATCTTTTAATCTAAATAATAAAGTAATGTTGATCTTTTATGCTCTTCCAAATATGAATACAATCCAGCAAACAATTGGCAGGCAAATGCAAAAAGGTATGGACTGGCATTATGATATTCAGCATATCGGTGCGCAAGTTCGATTTTTAAGAAATTTAATTAGTGATAAAAATATTGTTGTAGTTTATTTAGAAACAAAAGAACAAAGCTGGCCTTGGTGGAGAATGCGTCATCCCGGTGGTGATTTTATTATACGAAGTGTTGTTGACACAGTAAAAAATTTATTCAAAAATTTTAAGACTGAAATTGTATTAGACGGCCACAGCGGCGGTGGGAGTTTTATCTTTGGCTATTTAAATAGCGTTTCAATGATTCCTAATCAAATAAAAAGAATTTCTTTTCTAGATAGCGAATATGACTATGCAGACAGTTTGAAACATGGTGATAAAATTATAACTTGGTTAAATGCAAGTTCTGATCATTATCTTTGCGCTATAGCTTATGATGATAGAGATGTTATTATAGATGGAAAAAATATTGGAACTCTAAACGGCGGTACTTTTTATAGAACTATGTTAATGAAAGAATATTTGGCAAAAAAATTAAAATTTGAAAACGATTCTGATTCTTTATTTACAAAGTTTACTGCATTAAACGGCAAAGTAAAATTTTTTCTCAAATCAAATCCCGATCATTTAATGTGGCATACTCTTCTTGTCGAAAAAAATGGATTTATAGAAAGCACAGTTTCCGGAACTCGTTATGAAAATTATAATTATGAATTCTGGGGACCAAGAGCTTACTCGCAGTTTATTCAGCCATAATTATTTTAATTTTGGAATTGGTGAGATAAGTTCTTCCGGCGGATAGATGCAATTTAATTTATTTCCTAAAAATTTTTCTATAGCAGGAATATTGAATGAATCATCTTCCGATGCAAAACTAATTGAAGTTCCTTCTGCACCTGCCCTACCGGTTCTGCCAATCCGATGAACATAATCTTCAGGATCATCTGGCAGAGTATAATTAATTACATGACTTATATTCTCTACATGAATTCCGCGGCCGGCAACATCAGTCGCTACAAGCACTCTAATTTTTCCTGCTTTAAAATCATCTAAAGTTTTTAGTCTAAGCCGTTGATCAACCTCTCCGGAAATTAATTTGCAGCCGATACCATATTTTGTAAGTAAGCTATCAAGACTTTTGGCTTCATCTCTTCTATTAGTAAAAACAATAATCCGTTCTAAATTCTGCTTTGTAATTATATTAAAGAGAAGTGAAAATTTTTCTTCATTGGAAGTAATGTAAACAATTTGTTCAATAGTTTCGCTGGCAGTTCTTTCAGGATTTATTTCAACATTAATAGCATCTTTAGTCCAGCTTGATGAAAGCCTTTTAACTTGGCTGCTTAATGTTGCGCTGAACAGAAGAGTCTGCCGCCTAGCTTTTGGCGGTGTGTTTTGAATAATTTTTCTTACGTCAGGAATAAAGCCCATATCAAGCATTCTATCAGCTTCATCAATTACTAGGATTTCAACCTTTCCTAAAAGTATATCTCTCTTTTGCATGAAGTCTAACAATCTTCCAGGCGTAGCTACAATAATATCAACAGGGCTTTTCTTCAATTTAATTTTCTGTTTATTAAAGTCCATTCCGCCGAAAATTTCAATAATACTTATGCGCGTATATTTTGCTAGTAATTTTGCATCATTCGCAATCTGAATAACCAACTCTCTTGTCGGTGCTAAAATTAAAGCTTTGGGAACGCCTGGTCGCCGTGATGATGTTGATTTATCATTTATAAATTTATTTAAAATAGTTATTAAAAATGCTGCCGTTTTTCCAGTACCGGTTTGCGCTCGACCAGTCGCATCTTTTCCGAGAAGAGCCGGAACCAATATTTCTTTTTGTATTGGAGTACAATATTGAAAACCAAGGTCAGCAATAGCATGCATAATTTCTTTAGGCAAATTCAGATCATGAAATCTTGTTTTACCTTCTTGTATTTCAACCTGATATTTTGAAATGTCCCAATCGTCAATAACATTTAAATCTTTTTTTATCCTATCTTTCTTTAGAGTATCAAGATTTTCATTTTTGTTTAATATGTTTTTATGAGGACTTGGCCTTCTTGTTGAATTAATTTTTCCTTCGCTAACATTATCATTTTTTTTGTAATAATTATTCTGAGGTTTGTATGCTGAAGGTTTTTTCTTAGAAACGGATTCATTTTTAACTTGCACCGGTTCCTTATGAACTTTTTCAACTTTATTTACTGAAGTTTTTACAGTCTTCTTTTTTTTATCAGCGGATATTTTTTTGATCTTTTCCCGAACGTAACTAAATAATTTCTTTACCAAAATCTTCTTTCTATAATCTTATAAATTTAACGATGATAAATATAAGCAAAACTGAGTTAGTTATCGCTGGAAAATATGTGAAGTAAAACTCAATCCTATATAATATTTTATTGTTTTTTCTATAATTTATTGAAGCTTCATTTGGATTTTTTATCAATTCGGTTGAAATGAATTTTATGAAATTAAAAAGATAATTTTCGCTCATTATTATAATTATTCTATTTTTAGAATTCCTAAATTATATTTTAGTTATATAGTACTTTCGAATTCTGGTGAAGACTTGGCTCCTCCTGAAACAATAGCAAAGTTATTCTTCAATAACTGAAATAATTAAATCAGAATTCTTTGAATGAAATGGAATATCAAAACCTTGGATATATAATCGCCAATTTTAATATTCCATTTCCTAATGTTAAAGACTGCAAATTCATTTTGCTTTTAGTTTCTTAATCATTTCTTCAGCATTTGTATCCTGAGGATTTATCTTCAACGATTTTTCGAAATTCTGAACAGCTGATTCTTTATCTCCCTTGATCAGGTAAGCTTCACCAAGCGTATCATAAATGTTGTACGAATCCGGATAAGTTTCATTATTCAATTTCAGTATTACAATTGCATAATCTACCATGTTGTTTCTCATAAGTCGGTATGCAAGAAAATTAATTTTATCTTCATCAAAATCGTATTTATCCTTTTGCGTTTTATATAATTCATGATATTGCGCTGCCGCCGAATCAATTCCCTTTTCGAAAATAGTTGCCAGCAATGTATCCGCTAAAGATAATTTTGGTTCTTCAACGCCCATCAATTCTGTTTCGAAAATCAATGTTGCGTTTGGCGGAATAACATTTCCGGCACCTCTTTCGCCATAGCCGAGCTGTGGAGGAATAATCAGTTTAAATTTATCCCCAACATGCATTAATGCAATTCCTTCGTCCCAACCTTTAATTACCTGGCTTTTACCAAGAATAAATTTAAAAGGTTTACCTCTCTTATATGAATTATCAAACTCTTTTCCATCCGGAAGCTGACCAATATAATTTACTGCAACTTCCTTTCCGTTTACAGCTTGAACTCCATTACCTTTTTGCAAAATTATATATTTTAATCCGGAGGTTGTTGCAATTGTATCTTGCGGCGCCGGATCGGTTTGCGCAAAAGTAATTACTTGAATTAAAACAAAACATAAAATAATTGTTAACATTCTTTCCAAAGCATTTCTCCTTTAAATAAAAATTGAATGCAAAGATATAAAAAGTAATGGAATTTGTTTAATAAAAATTCTTTTGGTTTTTAAGCCGGAATAATTTTAAATCGGGAATTATTTTTTTAAGATTAAGCGAATTTTTATTAAAATTAAAGAATAAAAAATTAACACTATTAAACCGAACAGAAATTAAGATTTTTCGTCAAAATAATATATAGATTTTAAAATTATGTCATTCTTAATAGTGAATAATTCATCTAATTTCAATAAGTTTACTCAGGGTTTTCCAAAAGTTTTACATTCTTATTAAGGTATAAAATATATGACTGTCAAATTAGCTCGTAGAATAATAGGCGCATTTGTGTTCCTATTATCCACCGTTATTTTATTTTTAACAGTTCAGCCATCCGTTTCATTCTGGGATCCAGGTGAAATTTCTGCTGCTTCTTATTCAATGATGGTTCCCCATCCGCCTGGTGGTCCTCTTTGGTTAATAATAGGCAGATTTTTTTCGATGATTCCATTCGCTTCTAATATTGGATTTAGAATCAACACAGTTTCTGTTCTTGCCGGTTCTTTTACAATATTAGTTTTGTACTTGGTAATAATAAAATTAATTGAATCTTACAGAGGAAAAAATTACCAAAACACAAGTGATGCTGTTATTACTTATATCTCGGCATTAATTGGCGCTTTGGCATTTGCATTTTGTGATACCTTCTGGTTCAACGCTGTAGAATCAAACTACTTTTCACTCAGTACACTTCTCTTTTCTTTAGTTGTGTGGTTAATGATGATTTGGAATGATCATGCAAATGAATCTGGTAGTGAAAAGTATATTATTTTGATGGCTTACCTAATAGGACTTTCGTTCGGCGTTCATCTCATGAGCGTTCTCGCAGTTTTTACTTTTGTCTTAGTTATTGTAATGAAAAAATACGTTACCGATGATGAAGCTTACAAAAAAACTGCTTACATATTTTTAATTCATCTGGGTATTATGTTAGTTGTTGCAATTGGTTTGTGGAGCTCTCAAACCGGTACTACTCCTCCAACCCCGGAACAATATAAAGCGTTTGATTCAAAATTTGTTTGGATAATGATTGGTATATCCGCATTGTACGTCGGTGCATTGTGGAAAAAAATATTCCATAGAGATTCATTTTATATTCCTCTAATTATTGCCGGTGTAATTTTGCTTCTTGCTTATCCGGGAATTGTAAAAGGATTCCCCGGATTACTTCTTGCGCTTGGAGGAAGCGGCATTGCGACAAACATTATTATTTTCCTTGCCATTCTTGGAATAGTTTTATATGTAATTTATTGGTCTGCGAAAAATAAAAGAAGCTTAATAAATCTTGCCTCAACAGCTTTATTATTTACGCTTTTAGGTTTTACAACTTATTCAATGATAATTATTCGTTCAAATCAGAATCCACCGATGAACGAAAACTGGCCTAACAATTTTCAAAAGTTAATGTATTACCTCGACCGTGAACAATACGGAGACTTCCCAATTTTCGAAAGAAGATTTTCTGCAGAACCACACCAGCAAGGAATTTACACCAACTACAGCAGTGATCTCGATTTCTTCTGGCGATATCAGATGGATCATATGTTCAACAGATATTTATATTGGAATTATATCGGAAAAACTTCTACAGTTCAGGATTCTCCTTCCACCTGGAAGCAGCTATACGGAATACCTTTCTTGGTTGGATTAATTGGATTGTATTTCCTTTTCAAAAAAGATTGGAAAATGGCTTCTGCCTGGCTCATCTTGTTCATCTTTATGGGATATTTAATTGCATTCTACCAAAACCAACAGCAGCCGCAGCCGCGTGATAGATTTTATTTTTATCCAGGCGCATTGTTTGTTTATGCTGTCTGGATTGGAATTGGCATGCGTGAAATTGTAGAGTTGATTAGAGAAAAGTTAAAGAAGAAAAATATTGCTAAGGCAGCTGTTTTTGCTGCCCTTGGTTTGGGAGTTCTTTTTATTCCGGGAAATATGCTAAGAACAAATTATTTTACTCATGACAGATCTAAGAATTGGCTCCCGTGGGATTTTTCTTACAACTTACTACAAAGCTGTAAACCTAATGCAATTCTTTTTACAAACGGTGATAACGATACTTTCCCGCTCTGGTATCTTCAGGATGTTGAAGGAGTCCGAAGAGATATTAGAGTTGTATGCTTGAGTCTTGCTAATACTGATTGGTACAATGAACAATTAAAAAATACTTCTCCTTATGGCGCTGAAAAAGTAAAGTTCAGTATGACAGACGATATGATCAAACAGCTTTCACCGATTGAATGGAAGACGCAAATCGTTAATATTCCCGTTACAAAAGATGCGGTTAAAAATTTCAGCATTACGGATAAATCAATTATGAGTTCCATAGATACCTCTACTCTTTCTAACAGCGAAATGTCTTTTAGAATGAATCCGACTATTGAGATTGGCGGTATAAAAGGAATAAGGATTCAGGATATTGTTGTAAAGGATATTGTTGAAAATAATTTATGGGATAGGCCAATTTACTTTGCATCAACATGTTCGCCTGATTGTTTTATTGGTATGGATGATTACCTCGAAATGGAAGGACTTGCATCGCGCGTTGTTCCTGTTAAAAGAAAAGGACCTGTTTATGTTAATACTAAAATTACAGAAGCAGATCTTTTCAACGAGGATCCATCGTATTCAAAAACTTATAAAACCGGATTTAAATTTAGAGGAATAAATAACAAAAACATTTTTTATGATGAAACAGAAACAAGATTAATTCAAAATTATCGTAATACGTTTATAAATCTTGCTTATTATTATAAAAATGTTGATAACAATAATGCAATGTGCATTAAGACTTTAGACATGATGGGAAAAGAAATTCCACGTTCTGTAGTCGATATGGATTATCGTATCCTTTATGATGTTGCAAATATTTATTATAGCTGCGGTGCAATGGATCGATTTAAAGAATTAGCACATGATATTGAACCGATTGCTCTTCAAAATCTGAATATTAGTATGGAAGATTTACAATCGCCATATAATTCATTCAGCATGCTGGAAAGAATTTACGTGAACTTAAAAGAATACGATAAAGCAATAGGTATTCTGCAAAAGCTGCAAAATATGATGCCTAATGCTGGCGGTGTAACTCAGGAAATTGACCGCTTAAAACAAATGGAACAGGCTGAACAAAAATCTATCGATACAACTAAGAAATAATCCCATCTGGGTTGAGAGATATTTCTCTCAACCCTTCATTTTATCTTAAAATCTTCTTCATAATTTTAGAATAATAAACCTTTTTACAAAAATCATATTTTCCAATCGAATTTTTCATTTCTTAACAATTTCTTTATAGTTCCTTCACACTCACTTAACATTGCACAATTATGTTTGTTCCGTAATATTATTTTAAAGGTTAAATGAGACTAACACATATTTCGGATCTGCATTTTACAACATTTTTTAGAACTAACAATCTTTTTCAAATTGAACGAGCTCTTAGACACGCAATTGATTTGCAGAGCGATCATATTGTAATTACAGGCGATCTTACAGACAATGCAGTTCCGAAAGATTTTCTGATACTTAGAAAATTATTTGAAAAATTAGATTTGATCGACGGGAATCGCTTCTCCCTAGTGATCGGTAATCACGATATCTTCGGTGGAGCACAGTCTGCCGAAGATATTTTTACCTTCCCGGTAAAGTGCAGCAATACTAACTACAACCAAAAGGTTCGTGAATTTTACAACTACTTTCCGGAACTTTTTGATAGCTGCCTTTATCTAAATAACAAGAATGTATTTCCATTTGCCAAGCTGATAAATAATTTTTTACTAATTGGTTGGAATTCGATTGAACAGTATTCTAAAATTAACAACCCGTTTGCGTCAAATGGTAAAATTGAAATTTCACAATTGAACGAGACATTTAGACTATTTGAGAAATATCAGGATAAAAATTATCGTAAGATTGTTTTAGTGCATCACCATTTTAATAAGATTGAAGTTAAAGATAATTCATCAAACAAATTCTGGCAAAAAATTGAAAAGCAAACTATGAAATTAAAAAAGAAAAAAAGGCTTCTTAAATTTTTTAATCAATTCGGTGTTGAGCTAGTTCTTCACGGCCATTATCACGTTTCAAATGATTATACGCGAAAAGGAATTCGATTTTCAAACGCCGGTGCAAGTTTGAAAGGTGATGTAAATGGTAATTCCTATTTAAATGTTATTGACATTAACGACGACACAATAAATATAAAGGTAGAAGAAATTCCGAATGTAAAAGGAATTGAAATATTTAATAATGATTTTGCTTATCAAAATATTTATGATGAAGAATTTTTAAAGCTTGAGTTATCAGAATAAATGTTTTTTAATTTAACTAAGAGATTCCCATGTTAGTAAAAAATAAATTGAGAGCAGCATATTTTGCCGGAACAATGAAACATGGTCAAGACGGCGTTACGCGTGTGCTGTACAAAATGATAGAACAGTTGAACACCTTAGGGATAGAAAATATTTTCTTCTCACCAATTATTCCAACCAAATCAGAACAGCCAACAAAGATGTTTGAAGTTCCGTCTTTTACTATTCCTGTTTATAAAGAATATAAAATTGCTGTCCCCGGTTATAAAAATTTTGAAGATAAACTGCGAGAATTCAATCCTGACATACTCCATATTAATTCACCTTGTTCTTTAGGTTATGCTGCTGTTAAATTCGGACAAAAAAACAACATTCCAGTTGTAGCAACATACCACACTCACTTTCCAAGTTACGCCAAATATTATAAGGTGAAAACATTTGAAAATCTCGGTTGGAATTATTTGAAATCATTATACAATAAATGTGAAGCTGTTTTTGTTCCTTCGAAACCAATTATGGAAGAACTTGGAAAACACGGTTTAGAAACAATAAAATATTTACCTCACGGAGTTGATGCTGATATATTTAATCCATCGTTTAAATCTTTAGCGTGGAGAGAATCAATGGGCGCGAAAGATAAAAAGATAATTCTTTATGCAGGAAGATTAGTATGGGAAAAAGATTTAAAAGTCTTGGCAGATGCTTACAACATCATCGATTCACAAAGGGATGATGCTGTATTTGTATTAGTCGGAGATGGCCCGGTAAAAGAAGTGCTAAAAACATTGATGCCTAAAGCTATATTCTTAGGATATCAATCAGGTGAAGCTTTATCTACCGCTTATGCTTCAAGCGATATTTTTGTTTTCCCTTCTACCACAGAAACTTTCGGCAATGTTACCGTGGAAGCGATGGCCTCCGGAGTCCCTCCAGTCTGCGTTAGAGAAGGAGGCGCTTACGGAATTATAGAGGAAGGAATTACTGGACTAATTGCAGAGCCGCACAATCCAAAAAACTTTGCCGATAAAATAATTTTTCTTTTAGACAATGAAGAAAAAAGAATAGAGTTTGGATTGAACGCTTATAAGTTTTCACAAACTCAATCATGGGATAACATTATTTCCAAGCTCATCAGAAATTACGAAACAATTATTGACTCATATAGAAAAGCGCACTCATTCAGAATTATAAAAGCAGCATAACAAGGAGATTAAAAATGAAAATTGGAGATGTTGTGAAATATCATTTCCCGGATCCTAAGAATCTGGAGAAAACAATTGTTCTTGGTATTATAACTTTTGTGAGTGAATCATTAATCATTATTGATTGCGAAGATACTACTAAATTAAAAGTATCTTCCAAGAATTTTAGCTGTGTGGAATTAATTAAATCATTCAAAAAAGAAATGGTAGTTGCTTAAACTAATACACGAGAAAGTTAAATGAGCAAAAGAATTTTAATTTTATGTACTGGTAATTCATGCCGCAGTCAGATGGCTGAAGGATTCCTTAAATCATTTGATACGGAATTAGTTGTATACTCTGCTGGAACTGAGCCCGAATTACAAGTAAATCCAAAAGCAATCCAGGTAATGAAAGAAGTTGGAATAGACATTTCAGACAATTTTACCAAAAGCGTAAGTTTCTTTATCCACAAGTCTTTTGATTACGTAATTACTGTTTGCGACAATGCTAAAGAATCATGCCCGGTTTTTTTAGGAAAAGTTGAGAACAGAATTCATTTAGGTTTTGAAGACCCTTCGCTGATAAAAGGAAATGAATACGAAGTGCTGACAGCTTTCAGAAAGACACGGGACGAAATTAAGGAAGCATTTAAAGAATTTTATAAACAGAATAACTTCATCTCGAAATGAAGGGAAAGTAAATTGTTTCATTGCCAAATTGTTAAATTGCCATAGAGCCATTTAGCAATTTAATAGTTGAGCAATAAAATGGTTCACACGTCACAATTCCCCTAGCATCTATCTATTATTCCTTTGAATTTAAGCTAAAATCCTAGTTTAGATCTTGTTCGAAAGTCAAAGTAGAATCGTCGAAAGTCCTGGAAAGTACTTCGAAAGACAGAGTAATGTCTTCGAAAGAGCGAGTAATGTCGTCGAAAGCCCGGGGAAGTTCTTCGAAAGAGTAGGTAATGTCTTCGAAAGTCCGGGAAAGTTCTTCGAAAGATCGGGGAAGATTGACGAAAGACTGAGTAAAGTCGTCGAAATTCTGTTTTACAAAGTCGAAACTCCGGTCAGTATCTTAGAAAAGGTGTAATTTCCGGTTGTTTCGATTTGTTCTTCAATTCACTCAGAATATTCCATAACGTGGAATTGCTAGCCAGGCGGTTGAGTAAGATGTTTGTGTATTGTACCAAGTTCGGTTGTCTCGATACGTTCCTCGCTTTGTGCGGAACACTCGACAACCTAGCGTTATGAGTTAGGTGATTGAGTGATCCCGGTTCATCGTATAAGCGTCAACCTAATGTGCAGGGAATTTGGAAACGTTTCATTTCCCCGACAGGGGAAAAATATTCTAGCCGTGGGTAACTCCCACGGATAAAATACAACATAAATAGGTCTTACTCTGAAAGAGTAGAATAATAAGATGCCGTTTTATTTCACTCTTTCAGAGTTGGCAATCTACCGG
>JAMCWE010000149.1 GCA_023475265.1 Bacteroidota bacterium | reverse complement strand
GTTTCTTTTGACAGTCTCTCGGCATTTGCTCTTAGCTTTTCACGGTATGGTTCTGCAAATTTTGGATAGTCAAATATGCGTATCCCTTTTGTATATAAATATCTTGTCATTCCCTCTGCATAGCATAGACCAGGTAATGTACCGGTAAATATTAACCGGTCATAACAGCCGAGGCTTCCGGCTATTTTTTCTTTGTAGCGCTCCGTTAGCAATTCCATCGCTTATCCTTTTTTTGCAAAGATAATCTTTTTTTACCTCTTTGGTTCTGGCTTGTCCAGGTTAGGATTTACCGATCAATTTTTTACAAATAATTTTATTTACAGCGAGCCGGAACCGGGAAGCAGATACATTCCTCAATTTGCCGGTGAAACTCCGATGTTTGTAAATTATTTAAAGAAAGTTCAATATCAAATTTATACGCCAAAATATGACGGACCAACATTCGAAGTTCCATTTGCAATTACACAATTTAGAAATGATAAATTTAATTACACAGATGTTTATTTAAGTTATGGCTTAGAAGCTTCTGATTCACTGAAAAAAGGCAATAAATATTTTTATAAACATGAATGGGGATTATTTTATTTCGATTCAGTCTTTAATCCCATTGTGCAAAAAAAAGGCGAAATAACAGAACTTAATGACGATCGAAAAATTAATATTAAAGGCGAAAATAATTTACTTGTGAACACTTTAGAAATGAGTGTTTACCCGGACTCCGGCAATCTTGCATTTGAAATAGAAAGAAAGTTCGATAATGGTGTTTCATCAAATCATTTTGAGTTTACGCCGAAGAAATTCAAAATTAATAATTTAGATATTAGCGATATAATTTTAGCTGATAAAATTATTAAAGATAGAAATTCCGATCTTCCTTTTAAGAGAAATGGAATATCTATATTGCCAAATCCAACTGATATTTTTTCAGCGACAAAACCGATTCATATTTATTATGAATTATACAATTTAAAAATTGATAAAAACGGCTTCACAAATTTTGAACAGAAACTCATTCTCAAAAGAAAAGTACAAAGTTCTGGATTAAGTAATGCAATAAATTCCGTATTAAATGTAGTGGGGTTAGGCAAACAAAAAGAAGAAGTTATAATTACAACAAAATATCAAACTCGCGAGAAAAATCCTCAAATTGATTTTCAATATAACATGCATAATTATCAGCCGGGGAATTATGTGTTAACATTAATTATAAATGATAATGCTGATGGTGAAGAAGTAAGTAAAAGCGTCTCGATAACTTTAAAATAATTAGCGATCACTTGTTTATTGTTTTTTTAACAAAAAATTGATTGTCAAAAACATTTATTTGCTTAATACCCAAATCATTTTTTTTAACTATTTTAGTGCACGATTATTAAAAAATATTAACCACCTTATAAATGATTGAAGTTTGCGATCTATATAAAAGTTTTGGAGAAAACAAAGTACTTAACGGCGTCAATTTGAAAATTGAAAAAGGAGAAACCATTGCCATAATTGGTAAAAGCGGCTGCGGAAAAAGCGTATTGATAAAGCACATCGTTGGTTTGTTATATCCGGATAAAGGATACGTAAAAGTTGAAGGTCAAGTTGTCAGTGAACTTAATTCTAAAGCACTTTATGAATTACGAAAAAAATTTGGTTTCCTTTTTCAAGGTGCAGCTTTATTTGATTCAATGACCGTAGCCGAAAATGTTTCGCTTCCTCTTGTTGAATCCGGAAATGGATATTCAAATTCAGAATTAGATAATATTGTAGAAGAAAAACTTGAACTTGTAGGATTACCGGATGCTCAAAAATTAAAACCGGCGGAACTTTCCGGCGGAATGAAAAAGCGTGTTGGGCTAGCAAGAGCATTGGTTACAAATCCGGATTATATTTTATACGATGAGCCAACAACCGGCCTAGATCCGATTATGTCTGACTCGATAGACAATTTGATAAAAGAATTGAGTGAGAAATTAAAAGTCACTTCTGTTGTAGTTACACACGATCTGTACAGCGTAAAGAATGTAGCTGATAAGATCGCAATGATACATGAAGGAGTAATTCATTTTACGGGCTCTCCAAATGATTTAATAGAATCACATGATGAAGTCATTAAAGATTTTATAAAAAGAACCTGGATTTAAGGCAGTAATAACAATTCCGATTAATTTTTTCCAAAAATATTCGATAATATTATCACTATTGTAAATCACAACTTTATCTTCAGCAATTATTTAATTTTTAAAAGCACTTTTGAAATGTTTTAAAAATTATTTAAGCTATTTCAAAGGAGCTGCGGCAATGTTAAAAACTATTTTCATTTATGAAAGACAGCAATCCGGCCTAATTCCAAAGTTGTTAGAAAACATATTTGCATCCGATAAAAAATTTATTTGTACGGGAACAGAAGCAATTGATATTATAAAAAACGAAAATCCAAAGCTGCTGTTCTTCGACTTTGACAAATCTTTAGCCGGTGAATCAGATATATTAAGCTTTCTGAATAAATATTATGTGGATATTATTTTAAATATTTCAATAATTAATATTAGTCCTTCAAACATTACTTTTTATAAAACTATTCACTTAAAAATTTCAAACTTCTTTAAAAAGCATTTTGGCCCGCGCGACAAAAACGGCGGAATTAAGGAAGCATTCGTAAGAAGATAAAAAGTTTTATCATTCCGGTTAAAATTAATACTCATCTCTAAATACATCATAAATTATTTTTTATATACAAGATAAAAGACTTAAGATTAGATTAATCCCTAACAAAAATTTAAATTTGTCCTAAGTGTTTTAAAGACAATCTTAAATGAATTTGAACATAAATGATAAATTCAATCTTTGATAATAATCTTGAATAGGTAAAAAAATGGAGAGCCAAATTTCAATTGTGCAGGTAATTCAATTAATGCTTGCGCCGGGATTAATGATTTCTGCTTGCGGCTTGTTACTCTTAGGCATGAACAATAAATACTCGCTTGTTGTAAATCGTATTAGATTATTGAATGAGGAGAAAAGAAAATTTTTTAGCAAAGCCGGTGAAACGGATTTCAATTATGAAGAAAATGTCAGGCTGGAAAGTATTTCGATGCAGCTTTCAAAGTTAACTTTCCGTGTTAAATTAGTTCGGAATGCAGTTTTATCTTATACAATAGCTGTTGCTTTCTTTGTTCTAACTTCTCTTTTTATTGGTTTGCAATTTGTAATGGGAAATGAAAAATTAAATTATTTAGTTACCTTTTTATTTTTGGCAGGAATGATTCTTGTTTTAATCGGTGTTATTTATGCTGCGTATGAATCAATAAAAGGTTATGATATTATTCATCTTGAAGTAAAAATTGATTAGCTAAAATTTAAAATGACTAGACAAAATAAATTTGATCAGTCAGAATTTTTAAAGCCGCATAATATGCTTCGCTTATATGCCAGCGGAGCTTTCCCGATGGCTGATGAAAGTACCGGTGAAATAAATTGGTACATGCCGGAAGTCAGAACAATCATTCCATTAAATAATTACAACATCCCGCGTTCATTAAAAAAAGAAATATCAAAACTAAATTTTGAGGCTAGGTTTGATGTTGATTTCATTCCAGTCGTGAATGGTTGCGCTAAACGAAAACGAACCTGGATTTCAAAAGAATTAATCGAAGCTTATTTGAGGCTCCAAAATCTTGGTCATGTTCATACTGTAGAGACATGGTTGAATAATAAGCTTGTCGGCGGTTTATATGGAATTACTTTTAAAGGTGCTTTCTTCGGAGAATCGATGTTCTCACGCGTTTCGCAAGCGTCCAAGTTTGCTTTGGTGAAATTAATTGAACATTTGAATGAAAGAGAATTTGTTGTTCTCGATGTTCAGTATTTGACTGAACATTTGAAAATGTTTGGCGCAAAAGAAATTTCTTTTGATGAATATAATCAATTACTTCTTTCAGCTTACGAAAGAGAATGCAAATTTTAATCTAGCAATCGCTGCTGCACTAACCAATCAAGATTAATTCTTTTTGCGGCTTTGATAAAAATTCACTTCCAGATTTTGTGATTACAACTTCTTCCTCAATTGTTGAAGTTCCATAACCTTCTACATAAAGTCGAGGTTCGATAGTATAAATTTGTGACTCTTCAATTTTCATAAATGGTGTAGCTCCATATTTTTCCCATCTTGGCAATAGTCCCCCGCCGCCGTCATGAGCTTCTCTGCCAACTTGGTGGCCAAGCCCGTGAGGAAATTCTTCATAACCATTTTGTATAATATAATTTCTTGCAATGTCATCCATGTCGCAGCCGATTGCGCCTGGTTTTAAATTATCAGCAACTTTTTGAATTGAATCCCGAATTACTTCAAATCCTTTTTGAACTTCTTTAGGCGCTGCTGTTTCGCCGTCTTTCAAAACATACCAGGTTCTTTGTAAATCGGAACAGTAACCTTTATAGCGAATTCCAAAATCAACATTGACAAGATGTCCCTTTTCAACTTTTCTTTCTGTTGGACCTGCGTGAGCACTTTTAGCTTCAGGTCCGGTAAACACCGCTGGACAATGATCTTCTTCCCAGGCTAATCCAAATCCTTTTTCCTTTGCTTTGTCTTTTATAAAATTGGCAATTTCAATTTCACTTTTTCCATGCCGAATAAACTTTGTCATCTCATCAAAAATCTTTAAAGTTTCATCGATGGCTTCCTTCATTATTTCAATTTCAGCTTTTGATTTTCTTCCGCGGAGTGCAGAGACAATTTCTTCTGATGAAATAAATCTTTGAGAAAAATCTGTACCGGATAAATGTTCTTGGAGTATTAAATACATTCCGTGGGTTAGTCCGTCAGCAAGATTTGAGTTTTTTGAAAAATTTATTGCAATTCTTTTGGGATTTTTCTTTTTCAAATATTCGACTAATAATTCTCTGATTGATTGGACATATCCTTTTACGTTTTTGTATGCGCCAATTCTTTCAAAGTTTTCAACATCAAGCGATCCAACTATCGCTGTTGTGTCGCCATCCTTGCCAATCATTAATGCTGACTGCCAAGTGCAGCCAACTCCGGAAATTATGTCTAAAGCCGGATCTTTTATGTTTCCGCTTTCACGAACAAACGTTAACCAAAGATCGATATTTTTTTCATTTAAAATTTGAATTGCTTGATCAATTTTCTGTTTAATTATCTCGTTGACCATGTTTCCCTCTATAAATTTTAATTTCTGAAGATTTTTATAATAAAATCTACCAAATAAGCATTAAATATACTATTTCATTTATTTGAACAGATTCCTTAACTAATTAAGAAGAATATTCATCAAATCCTTTTTAACTAAAGAATCAAAACTATGTTAGTTTCAAAAGTTCAGAATGTTCAATTTTTTTGGAGTCAAAATGCGGTTAAAGGACTTAGACTTTTTAGTTTTATAATTGCTAATTTTAATCAGATGAAAAATCAAATTTCAAGATGTAACAAAATTACATACTAATTAACAAACAAAAACTTGAGAGTTTACAATGTCTGAATATTCAAAAAAATTATTGGCTGAAGTAAAAGCAAAAAATCCAAATGAACCTGAATTTCATCAAGCAGTTGAAGAGATTGTTGAATCGCTTGATACAGTTTTAGATCGTCATCCCGAATACCGCTCCGCAAAAATTTTAGAGAGAATGGTTGAACCTGAAAGAACTATAACATTCCGCGTTCCTTGGATGGATGATCAAGGAGAAATACATATCAATCGCGGCTTTAGAATTGAAATGAACAGTGCAATCGGCCCTTACAAAGGAGGATTGCGATTTCACCCTTCTGTTAATTTAGGAATTTTAAAATTTTTAGCATTTGAACAAGTATTTAAAAACAGTTTAACAACACTTCCAATGGGCGGCGGCAAGGGCGGTTCCGACTTCGATCCAAAAGGAAAAAGCGATAACGAAGTAATGCGTTTCTGCCAAAGTTTTATGAGTGAATTATTCAGACATATTGGCCCTGACACAGATGTTCCAGCAGGAGACATTGGCGTTGGCACTAGAGAAATTGGATTTTTATTCGGTCAATATAAAAGATTGAAGAATGAATTTACCGGAGTACTAACTGGAAAAGGATTAAGCTGGGGCGGTTCATTGATTCGGCCGGAAGCAACTGGATTTGGCGCCGTTTATTTTGCTCAAGAAATGTTAAAGACAAAAAATGAGAATATTGAAGGAAAAGTTTTTGCAATTTCAGGATTTGGAAATGTTGCCTGGGGCGCAGTTCAAAAAATAAATCAGCTTGGCGGAAAAGTCATTACTCTTTCCGGCCCGGATGGTTTCGTTTATGATAAAGACGGAATTAAAGGAGAAAAAGTTGATTACATGTTGAAGCTGAGAGCAAGCGCTAATGATAAGGTTCAAGATTATGCAAACAAATTTAAAGTAGATTTTTATCCTGGCAAAAGACCATGGGGAATTAAAGTTGATGTTGCAATGCCGTGTGCAACACAAAATGAACTTTTCCCTGAAGATGCAAAAGAATTAATTAAGAACGGCTGTAAATGCGTTTGTGAAGCAGCGAATATGCCGACAACTTTAGACGCTTACAAAATATTTAAAGAAGCCGGAATGCTTTTCGCTCCCGGTAAAGCAGCAAATGCCGGCGGCGTTGCAGTTTCCGGATTAGAAATGTCCCAAGACAGCATGCGTCTTCCTTGGCCAAAAGAAGAAGTTGATCATCGCTTGCAGCAGATCATGACAAAAATTCATGAAACATGTTTAGCTACTTCAGAAAGATTTGGAACACCTGGAAATTATGTTAACGGAGCTAACATTGCCGGATTCCTAAAAGTAGCAGACGCAATGCTTGATCAAGGTTTAGTTTAACTTGATATTCCCTGCAATTCTTTTTAAACTGCACCGGTACAAATCAGCCGGTGCAGAATCACCTGGATTGAAATCGTAAACAAAAAAATTAAATTAATTCTATGGATAAGTTTAATCTACTAGACATAGAAGATATTTTCACTAGCCGCATTAAAGAATTTCAGAAATTAATGCGGTACAAAATCAGAGAAATTCTTCTAGTATCAAGTCTTTACGATTATTATCTCTTCGAAGAAGACGGTAGATTATACGAATTGTTAAGGGAAGAATATCAAGTATTAAACTTAAGCCAGGCGCCGGAAATTACTCATGTCTCAACCGGTTCAGAAGCATTTGAGTTAGCAGTTACCGAAGGAAACTTTGACTTAATCATTACAACTTTACACATCGAAGATATGCACGCGGTTAAATTTGCTCAAATGATTAGAAGAACCGGATTAACCATTCCAATAATTCTTCTTGCATACGACAATAAAGAAAGAAAAGAATTAATCGCAAACTATGACACTTCAATCTTTGATAGAATTTTTATCTGGCAGGGAGATTTCCGCTTAATAATCGGTATTGTAAAATATGTTGAAGATAGAATTAATGTTGAGAACGATACTGCTGCTGTCGGTGTACAAGTAATTATTCTCGTCGAGGATAATGTTAAATTCTATTCAACATATCTTCCATTAATTTACACTGAAATTTTCAAACAGTCTCAGCGCTTAATTTCAGAAGGCGTAAATATCACACACAAATTTTTGCGGATGAGAGCAAGACCTAAAATACTTCTTTGTACAACTTATGAAGAAGCATGGGAATATTATTCAAAATATGAGGAATGTATTTTAGGAATAATTACAGACAGCAACTTTAGGCATATGGGCATAAGAGACCCGGAAGCTGGAATAAAATTTTCCAAAACTGTAAAAGCACAGCATGAAGATATTCCCATTTTACTTCAATCAAGCAATCCGGAATTTGAAAAGAAAGCACATGAAGCTGATACATCTTTTTTGCTTAAAGGCTCGCCGAAGCTTCTTCATGAGCTGCGCGACTTTATGGTAAATAATTTTGGTTTCGGAGATTTTATTTTTCAAACTTTCGACGGAAAAGTTGTTGGGCGTGCCGCTAATCTTAAAACTCTTGAAGATCAATTAAAGATTGTGCCGGATGAAAGCATTGTTTACCACGCCGAGAGAAATCATTTTTCAAAATGGCTTAAAGCAAGAACAGAATTTTGGTTAGCAGATAAATTACGACCTAGAAAAGTTTCTGAATTTAAATCCACAGAAGAATTAAGGGACGATTTAATTACCGCACTGAAAGTATATCAAGAATTGCGCTTGCGTGGAATCATCACCGATTTTGATAAAGAATCTTTCGATCCCAAAAATAGTTTTGCTCGAATTGGCGGCGGTTCGCTCGGAGGCAAAGCAAGAGGATTGGGTTTTATCAATACTCTAATTAACAACAATAGAATTCGTCATAAGTTTGAAGGCGTAGAAATCTCAGTTCCTTCTGCGGTTGTTATTGCCACCGATGTCTTCGATCAATTTCTTGAAGACAATCATCTGGATGTTTTTACATTAAGCAGTTATTCCGATACTGAAATTACGCGTAAGTTTACTGAAGCGACAGCTTTCCCATATGAAATAAAAAGCAAACTTCTTGATTTTCTTGAAACCATCCGTGAACCTTTAGCAGTGCGTTCATCAAGCTTGTTGGAAGATTCCCAGTTCCAACCATTCGCAGGTGTCTATCAAACATTTATGATTCCAAACAACGATCAAGATATAAATGTTCGACTTGATGAACTTCTTCACTGCATCAAGGGAGTTTATGCTTCTACATTTTATAAAAAAGCTCAAGACTACATGAAGGCAACCGCTTATAGACTTGAAGAAGAAAAAATGGCGGTGATTGTACAAAGACTTGTTGGTTCGCAGCATCATGACAGGTTTTATCCGGATTTTGCCGGTGTTGCAAAGTCATATAATTTTTATCCCGTGCCTCCACAAAAATCAACAGATGGAATTGCTTTAGTTGCGCTTGGTTTGGGCAAGCAAGTTGTTGACGGTGGAAATGCAGTTAGATTTTGTCCTAAATATCCAAAACATTTATTGCAATTCTATTCGGCAAAAGAAACGATTCGTAATGCTCAACAGGAATTTTATGCTTTAAATATTTATGGCCATCTCGATCCGGATCCTACTCATCCGCCGGATCAACTTGTTAAAAAATATTTTTTAAACAAAGCGGAAGATGATAATACTTTATTTCATGTTGGTTCTACTTATTCAGTTGAAAATGATGCGGTTTATGATGGAATATCGAGAGATGGAAATCGCGTAGTTACCTTTGCACCAATTTTAAAACAAAGGACATTTCCGCTTGCGGAAATAGTTGATATGCTTCTTGATTTAGGATCATGGGGAATGGGCGTTCCGGTTGAAATAGAATTTGCAGTTAACCTTGATGTTCCCTCAGATCATCTAAAAGATTTTGCAATGCTTCAAATGCGTCCGCTTGTTATTAGGCAGGAAGTAGAAGAACTTGATGTTGATCATTATAGCCAAGATGATCTTATTTGCCTTAGCCAGCAAGTGCTTGGAAACGGCGCTGTAAATGATATTCATGATATTGTTGTTGTTGATATACATTCATTCGATCGATCCAAAAGCCGCGAGGCCGCTGCCGAAGTAAGCAGAATGAATTCAAAACTTCTTAATCAGCAGAAACCGTATTTACTAATTGGTGTAGGAAGATGGGGAAGCTTAGATCAATGGCTGGGAATCCCGGTTACCTGGGATATGATTTCCGGCGCTAGTGTTATTGTTGAATCAGGATTCAAAGATATCAATGTAACTCCTTCCCAGGGTTCTCACTTTTTCCAGAATATAACTTCATTTAGAGTTGGATATTTTACCGTAAGTACAACCGATGGTTTAGGGTTTGTAGATTGGGCATGGCTTTCTTCCAGGCATGCAGTTGAGGCAATGAAATTTACCAAACACCTTCAATTTGATGACCCAATTATCGTTAAAATAAATGGGCGCAAAAATAAAGGGATAATATTTAAACCCGGGAAGACTAAATAAGTCAAAGCTATTTCTTATTGGAAAAAAATAATCCAACAATACCAGTTATAAAAACAAAATACGGGAAAAATACATATTGCCAATTTTGAGGTTTAGGTACCGAATTTAAAAACCATTCCGATGAGAAATATATAAAAATGAAAGTTACAGCAGTTAGTAAAAGACTAATTGTTCCTATTCTTAAATTTAGTTTCCAATAATTTACATCAGGCTTAGATTTTATTCTTTCAATAAATAGCGGGCGCAATGCTAAAACAACTAAAATGAATAATCCCCTTTCACCAAATAATGCAACTCCAATTATACAAACTACTCCAACAATTGCTATAAACAAAAATGCAAGCGGAGTATTTTTGTAATACATCATTTATAGTAGAAATATATTTTTAGAGAAACAAAAAAAAATCTATTTTCAATAAATATTTATTTGCCGCTAAATGCCATCGAGACTTTTCCAGTAAAACCTATAAAGCTAATAGTAATTTTTTGGGGCTGAACGAAAATTTCATATTCATTTGTGTAAGTTGTCGGCCCCGTCATTTTCTGATCCATTATTGCATTGCCTGTTGTATCATAAATTGCAATTCTTCCGCTGCCATTCTTAAAATCAGTTATTGTTAACGCTTCATTCAGCAAGGTTGTATTTTTAAATTGAAGCGGAAGTGTAACTGAATAGGATAAACCTTGAGCATCAACACTATATGCAAAAGAGTTTTGCGTATTAGCTATAGTTGGATTATTATATTGAGAATCAGCCGGGGCAACGGTATTATCTTTCTTACATCCATTTATAAATACGATTGATAATAAAGTAACAGCAAAAAATAAAAGATTTCTTTTCATTAAAATCACATAATTTTTTAGCAATTATTATTTCCATTTGCAATTTACAATCAATGGATTATAAAAGCTAAACCAAATTTTTTTTCGGTTTTCAAAAAGAAATTTTTTCTGAAGATAAATTTTATTTACCAGCTACAGCTATTATAATCTTTCCCGTAAAATTGGAAAAATTAAGATTTAGTGTTTTGGGAATTGTAACAAGTTTTAAAACCTCAGCTGAAATCATGCTGCTGCCTAAATCTTTCTGATAAATAGCGGCGCCGGTTCCATCTTTTATTAAAATGTTTCCATTACCGTTAACTTCGCCGGATATAGTAATAGCAACACTCAAAGTGTCTGCACTCATCTGCAAATTATGCGTTTCGGAATAATTGTATCGATTGGCGGCAACTGTAAATGAAAATGCATTTGCAGCATTTGCGATCACGGGTATATTCGAGGAAGAATCATTTATGGAAAATACATCTTCGTTTTTACATGAAGATAAGTTAAACAACAGAAGTAAAGTGAATGCTGATAAAGAAATCTTTTTCATATTAACCCCTTTATCATAATTTTATTAAAATATATTTTTAACTTTTTGAAGTCATGCTTTCAAAATATTTTCGTGACCTCGATTAAATTAAAGTTTTTTTACACAAACAATCAAATATCTTTCATAAAAAAATTTCAAATATGTACTATTTCACCAATACAATTTTATTTGTTAATAAAATGTCAGGTGTTTGCATTACAACAAAATAAATCCCTGATGCTAAACGAGAGCCATCAAATTGTACTTTATAATTACCTTTAGCAAAATCTTGATTAACCAATTCACTAATAAGCTGGCCAGTAATGTTATAAACTTTTATTACAACATGTGAACTTCTTCCAACGTTGAATATTATATTAGTCGTCGGATTAAAAGGATTCGGATAATTCGCAATTGAAAAATCATCGGGAACTATTCGCGAGGAAATATCGTTCTCAGCCAAGGAGATGCTTAAATATTTCTGCTTCATATTAATTATTTTATTATAAGCAGTATCAATTGTCGATTCGGCAATTGTTCCGTCGTCAACTTTTTGAGAAATAATATTTATAACGCTATCAACTATAGATTTATTGTTGATAAGGTTTCCTGCAAACAATAATATATCATCACCGGCGTTAACCGCAAGCTCTATTGCTTTGCTGAAGGTATATTGAGTTGAAATTGCGCCCATCAGCATGTCATCGGTAATTACAATTCCTTTGAAACCTAATTTATTTTTCAGCAGACCAGTAACTGCATTGTAAGAAATTGATGCCGGATAAAGAGAATCAATATGCGCATTAAAGAGATGGCCTGCCATAATCATATCTGAATAATTATTCTCAAGAAGCTTTTGATACGGCACTAATTCCGAATCAGCCCAGGTATTTGTTATGTCGGTAAATCCCAAATGAGAATCCGTCATTGCGCTGCCGTGGCCGGGAAAATGTTTTAGAGAAGTAATAATATTTTGCTTATGCATTTCATTTATAAAAACAGAAGCATGATTAAACACCGTTAAAGGATCTTTAGAAAAGCTTCTGCCGTAAGCGCCAATAGCCGGACTGTTTGGATTAACATCAACATCTACAACCGGCGCGAAGTCAATATTAATTCCGCAGGAAGAAAGCCATTGTGCCATTTCAGCAGCTTGCGCTTGTGTCGAATCAACTGAATTAAAAACAGTTCCGAGCTGATAGGCGGTGTACGTATTGCTAAAGCCATTTCTCTTTGTCAGTCTTGCAACTATTCCGCCTTCTTGATCGGTTGCCATAAACAAAGGCAGCTTTGATAATTGTTTTAATTGAGAAGTTAGATTTTTTATTTGCTGCGGATCGTGTAGGTTGTTAGCATAAAAGATAACTCCGCCAAGATTTCTCTGCTGTAAATCATAAGCAAGTGAGTCCGGCACACTTGTCCCGCTGAAGCCGACCATTATCATTTGGCCGATTTTACTTTTTAGATCAGTTTGAGAATAAATAGTGATGTTTAAGAATAGAAATAGAAATAAAACTATTTTAGCTGTGGTAGAAGTAGTAAGAATTTTTTTCAAAATGTCCCTTTGTCAATTCATAAATAAGTAAAAATGTTACATGTAAATTTTAAGGTTAGACCTCAATTGTTTAAGGGAAGTTTAATTGCTGTTAAACTTCCCTCAATGATATTATTTAATCAGAATCATCTTTTTTGTATCGATAAAATTACCGGCAGCTAATCTATAAAAATAAATTCCGCTCGGTAAATCGCTCGCATTAAAATTCAAAATGTGGAAACCGGCTTTTTGATTTTGTTCAACTAGAGTTTTCACTTCTCTTCCAAGAATATCATAAACTATTAACGATACAAAATTATCAGTTGGAAGTTGATAGCTGATTTGAGTTGATGGATTAAACGGATTCGGATAATTTTGATTCAGCCGGAAAACTTTCGGCATGTTTGATGATAAATCATTTATCCCGGTAATTTCTTTTTCTAGAGAAAACTTAACTGCATCCGCACGAAGAACCGCACCTGGAGTATTCTCGCCGGAATCAATAACCTTCAATTCAATAGGGACATTCGCCGGAAGAAATGTGCGTCCAATAGCAGCCCAAACACCGCTGCCCTGGTTTTGATCAACATAAATTGAATCGATCGGAACTCCATCAATGCTTAAAACATACAGAGCATTTTTAGCCGCATTAACAGTAACCGGAACGATTTCGGAAAAATCATAAATACCGCTTCGGTTAAGCTTTGTTGTAAAGCTTGCGCTCGCCGGAGGAGATTGATGAAGATAAGCAAATCTGCTGCTTCCGTTTAAACCGCTTGCAGTACTAAAACTCCATTGGCCGACTTCCTTATAGTTAAGAGAATCACCGTTATCTACAAGTCTGAAGAACGGCTGCACATTTGCAGTAAACGGGACAGCAAATTTACTCTGCAATGAATCATCGCTTAGAACAAATAATGTATCCGATACTTTTCCAATTGCAGCCGGGTGAAAAACTATAGGAACAACAACGCTGGCCATTGAAGAAATGGTTAAAGGGAAATTCGCGGTAGTTGTAATTCTATTTGTTGAAGAACTTATTCCGTTAACCGCAAGAGTTCCGATTCCGCTGTTTCTTAAAGTTAAATTCATACTGACAGAATCATCCTGGCTTACCATTCCAAAATCTATCGGGCTTTGAGGAATGGACAATTTTCTTTCCGTAACAAGAGCGGAAATTTTTATAACATCCGCAGACGCAGTTTCATTTGACTGACTGCCGTTGTAAGCAATCATATCAATATAATTTTGAGATTGAGCTAAAAGATTTGATGTTCCAAGATAAATCCAATCATTTGAAGTAAGAGGCGAGCTGAATACTAAAGTATCAACAATTTGATTATTAGAATAAATCCTGAAAATAACATGATCAACCGGATTAGTAACTTTTGGAACTTGAACCGAAATATTATATAAACCGCTTTGAGTAATCGCAGGAGTCCATCTAACTTTAACAGAATCGTTCGGTGCAACAACTGCTTGACGGGAATCCAATCCCCATGAAGCAGTGGAAGAAGTTGTCCAATTGCCTCTGAGCTCAGAATAGCTGCTGTCTATATTATCAATGTAAATATCATCCGGAAGAAAATTTATAAATGCTGTAGAAAGATTTCCGACAGTATCCGTAACAGCGCATCCGGCTTTTTCAAGAATTTTCTTCTCAAACGATTGAGAAGTTTTCCATTCGTTCACTCCGGTTGAATAACACGGAATGATGGAATAATTCTCGTTAATATCTTTTACCACAACATACGGTTGGGCTTGATATATTTTTTCATCCGTTTTAATTATAAAATCGACCAAGTTTCCGTTTTGTTCTGATGTAAAAGATAAATTTGGTTTTGTTGTGTCAGTCGATTTCAGCCAGCGCTGCATTGCTTCAACGGCAGTGCAGTAACGGAATTTAACATTCGGAAATTTAGCCGCAACTTGATGAACGATTTGATTTATCCTTAAACAATTATCCAAATAATTATCTTCCGGAAGATGCGCCCAAAGGCAAACAACCTGATCAATCCCGTTTTGTGCCTGCGAAAAAACATGAGTCATCAAAGTTGTATCCATCGAAGCCATATAAATCGAACGGTCATCATAGCATTTAAGATTGCCGGGGATTTGATAATTCAGCGATGAAGGATGAAACGGAACAAACTCACTTGATGACTTTGACCAATCATAAATATTATCCAGCGGTTCAACAGTATCCTGACGAACATTCGGATAATCATCATGCAAAGCAAACGGAATAATGTTAGCGATGTAATTCTGCCAATCATTATTCATGTAATGCCAGCCGCTTCGGAAAGAAACCGGGAAAACATTTTCCTCAATTAAATTCTGCGCCATCGTCAAATCAAAATCTTCTTTGAACTCGGAAAATTTTGTTGATTGATTCCAATAGTAAGTTCCGTCGCCGTTAAAGTCGGACCAAATCCAATCGTGGTAATGAAGAGTAACTTCATCGCCCCAGCGTTTAATCATATCATCATGATATTTTTTCATTGAGTAAAGAACCATTGTGTTATTAAGCGGAACATTTGTGTTTGTTGCATAACGAAAAGTGTTTCCGCCCATTATCCACCATGTTAATTTTAATGTGTTTCCATACGAATCAGTAATTTGATTTCTGAATGCGGGATCCATAACCTTGTAACCGTTTTGAAGCGGATTAGTATAAAGGTCGAATCTATAAAAATCATGGTAAGTATCGACATTTAAACCATCCCAGATGCCGGTATCGGAACCTAAAACTAAATAAACCTGTCCTTGCGAAAGGAGAAAATTAATTGGTAGAAAAATGAAGATAAAAATCTTGAACAGAAATTGGATGGCTGATTTCATTGTATGTAAACCTCGATTGGATCATTTAAACTATGTAAACCCTTTGAATTTTCGATTCAAATTTAATAAAATAGTTTTAAAGGAATAAGGAATTCAAAATTAATAATTAAATAAAAAAAAGATTTGCTTTTTAAAATGATAAAAAAAACCGCTATAGAAATTTTTCTACAGCGGTTAAAAACAAAAAACTTTTTATAAATTATTTAACGTATGGATTCTTAATCCTAATCTTGCTCTTAATCGGTTTAATCCGAGTATGATTAAGATTAAGAGCAAGATAAGGTATCTACTTTCGATTACTTACTCACAATTATTCAATCGTTACAAATCTATCTCTTGGTGTCATTGATATACCGCAGCGGGCAGGCGCTTCGCCGTCGTAAGTATTTCCGCATGTTGAGCAAACCATATATTTTGAAGCAAGATTATTTTCTTTCCCTTCGTTAAGGGCTTGAAGCGCATGTTGATATAAAACTTTATGTTTCTTTTCTGTTTGAAAAGCATAATTGAATGAGATTAATGCAATGTTAACTTTATTCTTATTCGCTGTCTTTATAAAATTAGGATACATAGTGGAGACTTCGTATGACTCGCCTTTAACCGCATCCTCTAAATTTTCCTTTGTTGATTTAACCTCAAACTTTGGAGTAACTTTTTCCATCGTTACACCAAGCTGTTCAAGCGCTGCTCTGTGATTACCCGCGTGAATGCTTTCCGATTTTGAAGCTGCTTCAAACAATAAAGCAATTTTGTTATAACCTTCTTCTTTAGCTTTCTTAGCATAAGCCGCATACTTAGCGCTCGCTGTCGATTCGCCGGTAATTGCGGCTTTAATATTTTTAATTGTTGCCTCATCCGCCGGCGGTTTTGCTGCATAATTAAAAACAGACATTACGATAAAAGAAACAAACAGCATCATCAAAGATTTTACTTTCATAGCTCTTCTCCTTATAAATTAATTTGATTTTTGATGCTGCTAATTTATTTTGTCAACCTAAAATCCACTTTAATGATTTCTTAAAATTGCCTTAAAAAATTTTATGGTATAGTAAAAAAATATTTTTGATTATTAAATAATTTTTATAATTTGTGTACAGGGAAAGAAGAACATTTCTTTAATAAGGGATGCAGATCAGTTTTTTCCCCATTATTCTTTTCATTAACTAAAATTTTAGAGGGGTCTTGTTTTATGTTGATAGGAGAAAAGAGAACAGCTTTTAGATTTGGAATTAAGAATTTCCAAAAACACTCACCAAAATATTCAATCAAAATTTACCTTCGATTTGATGGCAACTAAGTTTAGAACTAATTACACCATTCTCTAAATCCGGTAATTAGTTCTTATAAACAGGTGAATGCAAATTCTCCATTCGTAATTATTTTTTAAAAACGAATGGATGCCTCGTCAGAATAAATAATTTTTCTTTCGAATCAATAAGATGATTTGTATTGATGATAATTCATTTTTTAATAATGAATATCTTTATTCACCAAATCATCAATCAATTAAAAAAAATAAGTAATTAATATTTCTTTTTAACCTGACTACTTTTCGGGATGGAGAATTGATTTAAAAGGATGAAAAAACAATGTGCCTGAATGACTATTTAACTTTTAAGAATGATGCATTAAAGTGTCAGAATGCCCATTTAGATTTTCCGGATGGTGGATTAAAAAGCCTGAACGCACAGTTCTACGTTCAGAACGCACATTCAATATTTCTGAATTATCAATCAATTTATCAGAATGACAATTTAAAATGTCTGGGCGCACATTTAATAGATCAGAACGCACAAGTGAATTTTCAGAATGATATGGTAAGCTTTCATGATGATCAGGCAAAATGCCTGGATGCACATGTATATGTTCAGAACGCACAATTAAACTTTCCGAATGGTGAAGCTAAATATCAGAATGATACGGTAAAGTTTCCAAATGCCCGGTTAAACATTCAGAAAGTGCGAATTTGGCTTAGAAATGAAGGAATTAGTTAAGTAAAAATATTTTTTAATTAAAAGGAGAAATATCTAATGAAGAAAATTGTTTAGTTGAAGAATTGTTTAACTGATTACCGGAGTTAAACGATAGAACAATTGAACATAAATTATAAAGCTATTTAAAACTAATGGTTCAATTTATTTCCGGCCCGCTTATACACAGATAAGCTGTGCCGAGCTTTTGCAAGAAAATTTAACAAGAATTTTTATTAACAATTTTAAAGGAAAATTAAAATGACAAAGCCAGAAGATAATAAGCTTCATTCATCATTAGACATAGTAGATTACTTAGAATCGAACAGTAATAAAACTACAGAATCACCTCTAATTGCAGTTAATGTAACAAGGCTTAAAGGAATTAATCTTGATATTGCAACTAACCAGGGTATTCTTTTAATAGGGACTAAAGGAAAAACCGAGGCTAAGGCAGTTACAAGAAATTTATTAATTCACACAACTCTCACCATATACGGCAAAGTATATGCGTTCGCAGTTGAGAACGAAGATGCTGAGCTTGAAAAAAACATGGATGTTGAACAATATCATCTTACCGAGCTTAGAGAAAATGCACTATCAATAAAAGTTCAGTCTCTTCTCGATCAATTACATAAAATGACCGCTGAACAATTAGCTTCATGCGGAATAACAGCAGAAAATGTAACTGAATTTGAAAACATGCTGAGCATTTACAATAAGAGCAAATCGGATTCAAGCCAAAGCGCAGCAGATAAAACTACTGCCAGGGAAACATTAACTGAAAAATTAGCAAAAATGGAAAAAGCATTGACCGTCTTAGATAAGCTAATGATTGAATTCAAAAATAAGGACCCACAATTTTATCAGTCTTACACAGCATTGAGGGAAGTAAAAGACCGCGGCATTAGGCATAACGCTGCAACGGATGAAACAGCGGCAGCACAGGCGAATACGGAGACTACGGTAAAATAAGAGAACTCATCCCCTGCCCCTTCTCCTTGGCAACAATGTCATTAAGTTAAGGAAATGGGAGAGGAAAGATAGTACAAGCATTAGAGAGGGAAATTATTAATTCAGAGAAAACAATGATATATTTGAAAAGGAAAAGACAAGAAATAAAATTAGAGGAAAAGCAATGTCAGAGCAGAAGCAAGCTGAAGGAGTTGGCACGTTGGTTGAAAACTAATTTGTATGCCAACTTAACAAAGTTACTTAACAATATCATCAGTTCCAATGAGTTTGTAAATCGGCACAAACTATATAAGGGTGCATTCACAAGAGAGCGTTTACTGCCATTCAAATTAGTCATACTATTTATAATTAACCTACTAAAATCATCAATCCAAAACGAATTGGATAAATTCTTCAAGGTAGTCAATAGTACAGAACTACCGAGTAACCAACAGTGCCTTTACCCAAGCCCGGAAGAAGCTTTCACATAAAGCATTTGTAGAATTAAATGAGCAGCAGACAAAATATTTTTATGATAACGTAGATTATAAAAGATGGAATTCTTTCCGTTTAGTAGCAGTAGACGGCTCAACATTAATAGTTCCAAAGAACGAGGAAACAATAAAAGAATTTGGTCAGTTTACACACAGCCCGAAAACAACACCGGTAGTAATGGCAAGAGCATCCCAAGCTTATGACCCATTGAATAAGATTACCATAGATACAGTTATTTCTCCTTTGTCAGTAGGAGAATTGGATTTGGCTGCCTCACATATAAAAAAGGCAGATGTCAATGATCTATATTTATTCGATAGAGGATATAATGCATTCTGGCTTTTTTCAATGATACTTTCTAAGGGGTCAAACTTTTGCGCCAGAATAAACATACGCAACTGGAAAGCAGCACATATGCTAATAGAATCCGGGTTAAAAGAAAAAGTTTATATAAAATATCCATCTGAAAAAGCAATATCAAAATCTAAAGAATTAGATTTGTCAGTAGAGCCAATAGTGGTCAGATTTATCAGCATAGATTTGGATAATTCAGACAAAGAAGTTCTGGCAACATCACTGCTGGATTTTGAAAAATATCCGTATGAACTGTTTGAGGATTTATACCATAACAGATGGCAGATAGAAGAATCCTACAAGATAATGAAGTCGCGCGTAGAAATGGAAAACTTTACGGGAAAATCACCGGAGGAAATAAAACAAGATTTTCATGCGCGGACATTCACTCAAAATTTAGCAGCTATCTTAGCATTCCCAGTTCATGAGGAAGTAAAAGAAAATAATAAAGACAAAAAGTATGAATATCAGATAAACTGGACTCAAGCCATAGCCAAGATGAAAGATAGTGTTGTACTGTTATTTATACGGGATAATATTCATAAGATTATTGAGAAATTACAAAAACATTTTTTAAGGAATATTGAACCTGTAAGACCTAACCTGGACAAGCCAGAACCAAAGAGGTAAAAAAAGATTATCTTTGCAAAAAAAGGATAAGCGATGGAATTGCTAACGGAGCGCTACAAAGAAAAAATAGCCGGAAGCCTCGGCTGTTATGACCGGTTAATATTTACCGGTACATTACCTGGTCTATGCTATGCAGAGGGAATGACAAGATATTTATATACAAAAGGGATACGCATATTTGACTATCCAAAATTTGCAGAACCATACCGTGAAAAGCTAAGAGCAAATGCCGAGAGACTGTCAAAAGAAAC
>JAMCWE010000222.1 GCA_023475265.1 Bacteroidota bacterium | reverse complement strand
GGTTAGAATTTTGTGTTCGTTGTTTTTCAAAGCGACTTTGTTGCTTTTTATTTTTCAAAATCGCCAAGTAAAAGCAAAACAAAACCTAACCAGCAACTCAAAACCGACCGCATCTTCGATGCAGTCGTTTGATAAGGTTTTGGGTTTGGCTTTTCAGAGTTGGTTTGTTGTTCAAAGCTGATTAGTCATACAAAACTGATTTATAAATAAAAGTTGCGTTGACAAAACCGTCATTGCTGTTATGGGCGGCGGTTTAGTTGCAACGCCGTTATACCCCGGACTTATCAAATAATCAATTTTATAATTTGGTATTATATATACACTATGATATTTTTATTAATAAGCAGTCAATATTCTTTAATATTTAAATGGTGAGTAGAAAAAAAGAAAGCTATTTTATTAAAAATTATTTATATAACAATTAACATTTTTTAGAGGTGACATATGGAAACTAAACAAGCAACCAAAAAGAAAAAACTTCAACAATTCTCGAATGAAGAATTGGCTTCTTCTCAAAACAAAAAATTAAAAGAGGTAGCAAAAATTCTCAATGACGATTCATTGATGCAAAGGATTAAATCCTATAAGGAAACATACTGGGATCAAGCATGGAGTTCAGTTTGGTAATACTGGACGAGCATATTAAAACTATATTCAACGATATTATTACTGCTGGAATTCTTGACCCAGAAAGTAAATATTGTAGTATAGCTAAAGATAGGTGCTTAAAAACTTGTTCTCATTATTATCCTTTAATAGAATTTATGCATAATGAAAAAAGTGAACAAGATTTTCTTTTACATACCTCCGTCCTGGGTGCATGGACATATTTTTTAGACGATGCTCTTGATTATTCAATGGGTGTGTCGCAAAAAATTAGAGCTAACCAAATTGCGTCTTTTTTGCTACTACGGTATTATAATTGGTTAAAAAAATATAAATCCTCTACTGTATTATCTTTGTTTAATGACTATTTCTTAAAATACTCACAGTATTTAATTATTGAAAAAAAATGGGATTACCCCCAACTATATAAAAAATCATACGGAAACGCACAAACTATTTTTAATAAAGCACTAATTTGTTTTTTCCCAGTTGACTTATTAAAACTAGAAAATGGAAAAAATAATCATTCTACTATAAAAGAGTTGTTTCACTACTATTTTTCTTTTCTCTTATTAGCAGATGATTTAGAAGATTTAGAAGACGACATTAATTCAAAATGTCTTACTTATCCAATAATTAGATATTATGATTTAGTTGGCAAACTTCCACAGAGCAAAAGCGATATTGAAATTATAATACCCAAACTTTTAGAGCAACTTGATGATTTTGCACTGAAAATAGACGAAATGAAAAATAAAAATAACTGGAAGTTAGAACTAATTTGCCATGATATAAACAATATTTTCTTATCAGTAAAAGAAAAACAAATTAAACCATGAAGCACATAAATCCAATAATTCATATGACCAATGACTGCAATCTTGGTTGTAAATATTGTTATACCGGCTCCGCTTTTTATGATCTTTCTAAACTCGATCAAGTCAATAAACGCTTTGTAGAATTATTGCCTGTGCTATACCGCCTTTTTGACCAGTTAATGGAATACAATGAAAATCAAAATACAAAGGTGACCTTCCACGGTGGTGAACCTTTGTTAATCACTGTTACTAATTGGAGAAAAATGTTAGATTACATCAAATCCAAAAATTTCTATATCACACCGACAATTCAAACCAATGGCACATTAATAAATGACGATTATCTTAAACTATTTAAAGAATATAATTTTGAAATCGGAGTAAGTCTAGACGGCACTAAAGAATTAAATGACATTACCAGACCTTTGAAAAATGGCAAAAGTTCTTTTCCAATAGTATATAAGGGAATATTACAATTAAAGGAACACAGTTTGAAATTTGGTGTATTGGTAACTTTAAACAAAACCAATCTGAATGAAATAGAAACTCTTTATGGTTTTTTCAAAGAAAGAGACATTCCTTTTTCAATCCGACCAATTTTCCAAACTCAATATATTAAAGACGACATTTTTCAATTAAGTCCGGAAGAATATGGTAAAGCATTTTGTAAACTTTTTGACATTTGGTTTGATGATGAAAATGCTAATATCTCTTTGATTAATGAATTTACGAGTTTAATTGCACAATTTGTAAATCCCATAGAAGGGCTTGTTTCCTGTAATTTCACAATGAAATGTTCCGAACATTTTATTGCATTTGATTTGAATGGTGAAGTATCACCTTGCAATCGTTTTTATGGAGCGAAAGAGTTTATTTACGGGAATATCTTGGACCAGACACTAGAAGAATTATTAAATAGTCCCGTTGCAAAACCATTATCTAAACGGTGGGACGTGTTAGCAAATGGTGAGTGTTGTTCTTGCGAAATGCAAGAATATTGTTTTGGAGGATGCCCAGCAGACTCTTATTCGCTTAAAGGAGATTACTTTGCAAAGGATTATTATTGTGAATCTTATAAAATGATTTTTCATCATGTTAACAATAGAATTCAAGCGGTTTTAAAGAAATAAAATATTGAAGAGCAAATTTGATAATGAGTAATATTGAATTCATCAAGAAAAAATCCAAGGGAAATAATGAAATTTCTAATTTGAAATTATTTTTAAATATTTGCCCCGATATAATTCCCCAAGTCAAAATAATAGAAAGCAATTATTACTTGCTTGAAAAATGCAGCCCTATAGAAGAAAAAGATTTTTCACCTCAAAATTTTCTCAATCTTTATAATTATTTATTGGAAAAACTATACCAGCATACGCACAAAGATTTTTCTAGAGGGATTTACAAATATTATTTTAATCGCGATGCAGACAAAAAAGAATTTATAAATAAATATTATATTCCTTATCTAGTAGAAGAACTTGAAAAAGCAGTACAACAATTAAAAATTCACAATAATAAAACTATTATCCATCTTCTAAATGAATGTAAAGAACGAGCCAAGCCTTTTCTTAAATGGTATCCAGCAGACCGTTTCAATCTTTTACACGGAGACCTTCACATTGGGAATATTGTTAAAAAAAGAGAAAACTATTTTTTAATTGATTACGAATATGTTCGTTACGGTGCGAAAGAATTAGAAATTGCAAATTTTATTGTAAGTTGTTTAATATTCTATGGAATGCATAACAATGCCAACACACTAAATAAAATCTGTAACAGATATCTGACATTATTGAAACAATCAAACCTATTTCATTATAACTTATTTCTTCTTTTTCTTTTATTGTCCTCAACACTTTGTTATATCACAGCACTTATTAAAAATAACGGAAAAGGAATAAGTATTATTTCCGAAATATTTAAAGCATTTTCATCAAGATGAAACAAATATTAAAACAAATTATCCTCTTAATTCCAATTATTTTAATTGTGTTACTATTATATGGTAAAATATTAGGCTGGGACTATAAAAATCATTTGGATTGGCTTAATGGGTTCATTGTTACTGTGCTATCAGTAATTTTCGTTTTTATTTATAAAACAATACCAAGACAATTTTTATTACCGCATTTTAAAATATCAAAGAAGATTATAAGAGAATTACAATGTGAGAAAATATTTTACTTGATTCGCGTCGAAAACGAGACTCATCTATTATTTTTCCCAATGGATGTTTTCAAGGTAAAAGTAGATTCGTACTTAATGAATAACAATAATAAATTTAAACAGTTCTTGTGGAATAATGAAAAAGAAGGGAAGAAAAGAATGATAAATTTTTGGCCAGATTACAAAGAGAATATTCGTTTTTATGGTCATGAACATATAGATTTTTATACGAATGAATGCTTAGAGAACTTGCTTTCGGATGATCATACTGTCCTTATATTTAAGGTATATGGAAAGCATTTATGGTCTGGTGGTGAAAAAGAGTTTTCGTTTGAATTTGATAAAAGTTGTATTATAGAATAATAATTAATGTCGGGGTATAACCCGCCGCTCAACACGGACAGCGTTTTTCAGTGCGGCATTTGTGTAATAATAAAGTTGTGATTACAAAATTAAGTTGCTCTTTAAGGTAGGTTGTTCTCCCGAAGGGATGCCTTCGGCATAAGAAATATTTTTATAAATATAAAGTTGTTACAACTATTCGGCATTCTTGTTTTGGGCTGCCGGTTAGCGGCAACTTCGTTATATGAAGTCCCTATGGGACAGTGTTTTACATGAAGAGAAGGTATGATGTTAAAAAAATATACTTGAAGTTGTTGAATTTATCCGAAGAAGGTA
>JAMCWE010000152.1 GCA_023475265.1 Bacteroidota bacterium | reverse complement strand
CTTCAAGTGCAGCTGAATTAGCTGAAGAACTAGATATGAAAGCCGATGAAGTAACCGACACTCTTCAGCTATACGGACGTCATGTTTCTATGGATGCTCCATTTGCCGGAGATGATGATAAGAACAGCTTGATTGATGTATTACCAAACGAGCAGCAGCCAGCACCTGATGTAAAACTTATGCAGGAATCTCTTAAAGCTGAAGTTGAAAGCGTACTTTCTACTTTAAGTGAAAGAGAAGCAAGCGTATTAAGATTATATTTTGGAATTAATGGAGAACATTCAGCAACTCTTGAAGAGATCGGAGAAAGATTTAATTTGACGAGAGAAAGAGTGCGCCAAATAAAAGAGAAAGCACTCCGCACTTTAAGACATCCGTCCAGAAGTCAAAACTTGAAAGCTTATTTAGGTTAACATTTCATTTGGATATTTCATCCCGGCAAAACGGGATGAAATATCTTTCTAAAAACTCCTTTCTAATCTTAACTGATAAATTTCCCTTCCTCCAAATTGCAAGCTCATATTGTTTGAATAAATTTCGTTATATTGTTTCATTAAAAAAGCTAACCAAAAGAAATTAATTTTATGAAGAAGATTAAGTCGAATACAGAATTCATTTTTTTCTTTTCCGGATTAACTGCAGGAATATTAATTCTTGTAATCGTTGGATTCTACGGATCAAAAAACAAAGAAGCTGGTAGAACTGCGCATTTTAACAATTCAGATTTGAGTTCTTCAAACAAAATAATCTCTCCCAAAATTCCTGATAAAATTGAATT
The DNA here is from genome assembly GCA_023475265.1 of Bacteroidota bacterium. Taxonomy (GTDB): domain Bacteria; phylum Bacteroidota; class Ignavibacteria; order Ignavibacteriales; family Ignavibacteriaceae; genus FEN-1297. The sequence continues at coordinate 19,693 of JAMCWE010000152.1, read as the reverse complement.
TGCCGGGGAAAAAGTTCCATTAGAAAATTTTGAAGTGAAAGAAAGAATTGATAGGGAAATGCTGGTTAATGTTTATTGGTATTCTTCGACGATTCTTGGAATGAAAAGAGCAAACAGATGGTTCCCCGTCATTGAACCAATATTGAAAAAAAATAATATTCCAGATGATTTCAAATATCTTGCCGTTATTGAAAGCAACTTAACGAATTCGGTTTCATACGCTGGTGCTGTGGGTTTCTGGCAGTTAACAGAAGACGTTGCAAAAAAGTACGGACTTGAAGTTAATGATGAAGTTGATGAAAGATATAATGTTGAAAAATCTACTGAAGCAGCATGCAAATATTTACTTGATGCTTATAATGAATTCAAAAGTTGGACGCTTGCAGCCGCAGCATTCAACATGGGGAAAAACGGACTAGAAAAACAAATTGAAAAACAGAGAGTTCATAATTATTATAATCTGCTTTTGAGTGAAGAAACTCTAAGATATGTTGCGCGAATAATTTCTATGAAGTTAATTTTCAATGATCCGGAAGAATACGGCTACGAATTGAATAGAGATGTTTTATATCCGCCTTTAAAAACTCACAACATTGAAATTAATTCATCGGTGGAAAATTGGACTGACTTCGCGTTTAATCATGGAATTAATTATAAAATACTGAAGTATTACAATCCTTGGCTCAGAGATATTTCATTAACTAATAAGAAGAAGAAAGTGTATGAAATAAAAATTCCGGATAAAGGAATGTTAGAAATGACAAAGGATGAAACGCAATAGAACACGGATGACGCGGGTTAAACGGATTTACACAGATTTTTTTCTATAAGCAAAGATATTTTTAGGTTTCTAAAAGTTTCAGAAAACTGATAGCCTATCAGAAAATTGATAACGATTATATATTCAAGAGGGCGAACCTTACAGCAAATACTAAATTTTCATTTCACATTTCAATCATTTAATTCAGCTTTAAAAATTTAATACTGCGGTACAATATTTGGCAGTTATTTATTTACCTCAAGCAAGCCTCTGATGCGGAAGATGCGAAAGCATCTTCTGCGAGTTCAATTTCGTTAAAAGGGAAATGCTGTTGTCCAGAGGAGCTGCGGGAGCTTGTTCTAATTGATATAATTTTTATTGTGTTGAAAACCGAAAATAATAGAGAATAATTGAATCGATGGATAATTATCAGAACAACTCCCGCATGAATTTTAATTTTGAATTAATTAATAGAGTGTGTTATGAAAAAAACATTATTTCTTGCCGCAGTTACAATTGTTTCATTTTCCCTTTTCCAGTGCAATGATCAAATTACTTCCCCAAGTATAGGAAACCGTAATTTAACTCCCGGAGAAAAATCAATTGCATCATCTTCAAGCAATTTTGGATTAAATTTATTTAAGGAGATAAATGCTTCAAGCAGATATTCAAATATTTTCATCTCTCCATTAAGTGTTTCAACAGCGCTGGGAATGGTGTTGAACGGCGCCAACGGTAAAACTTATGACGAAATGAAATCTACTCTTGAACTGACCGGAGCGAATCAAGACGAAGTTAATAAAGCTTATCAAAGCTTGAATGAACTGTTGACACAAATTGATCCAAAAGTAATTTTTGAATCTGCTAATTCAATATGGTACAGACAGGGTTTTACTTTTGAACAAAACTTTCTTGATGTAAATAAAAATTATTTCGATGCTTCCGTGCAAGGACTGGATTTTTCGAATCCGGCTTCGGTGGATGTTATAAATAATTGGGTGAAGGAAAGAACTAAAGAAAAAATTACAAGCATAATTAAACAAATTCCTAAAGAAGCAGTAATGTATCTTATAAATGCAATTTACTTTAAAGGAACGTGGAAATATCAATTCGACACTTCCGCCACAAAGCAAGATGAATTTTATGTTGCTCAGAACGATGAGATTAAATGCATGATGATGAGTCAAAAAGACACCCTTAATTATTATAACACAAACAATTATCAGGCAGTTGAACTGCCTTATGGTAATGGCGATTTCAGCATGGTTATAATTTTGCCATCAACAGGAGAAGATATCAATTCATTTATTAGCCAAATAGATGAGAACTTTTGGAATTCGCTGTTGAATAGTATGACTAAACAGGAAGTTAATCTCTGGCTGCCGAAATTTAAAATAGAATATTTTATAAATCTTAATAATGCTTTGAAGTCATTGGGAATGCCAACAGCATTCGATCCTTATAATGCTGATTTTTCAAAAATGCGTCCGGAAAAGGATGTTTATATTTCAAACGTACTGCATAAAACTTACGTTAATGTCGATGAGGAAGGAACTGAAGCAGCAGCGGCTACAGCTGTTGAAATTAGCTATACAGCAGTATTTGGTCCTCAAAATATTAATATGAAAGTAAATCACCCATTCATCTTTGCAATTAGGGAAAAAAATTCCGGTACAATTTTGTTTATAGGGAAAGTTGTTAATCCGACTAATTAAATTTAAAAGGAGAGAAAGATATGAGAAAAATTTTACTGATCATTTTGTTTTGCCCAATCATGATTGTTGCTCAGTACAACAACGAAGTAACAACTGAAGAAAGTTTTGAAGAATCCGAAATGTATTTTCAAAGTCATTATTTGAATCCTTACGGAATAATAAATTTTGATAAAGTTTCGCCGGGTTTGATCAACAATCCGTTTCTAAACTTGTATGTTAATCCGGCTGACCTGCCTAATTTAGATACAAGCAATGCGTTAGTGTATCTTGATTTCAGAGGCGACAGAACTGAACCAAAGATAGTTCAAAGTTATGTTTACCCGATGTATTATTCAAATTATTATTATCCAACTTATACTGATCCAAGGCTAGCGATGCAGGCGAGAACCGAACCGGAGCCGATTTTTTCTATTGGAATTCTTTCTTATCCGTTAAAAGATATTACCGACAAGTTTATGCTTGGCGGAACTTATCAGCTAATTCAGAAGAATGAAAAATATTATACAATGCCGAACTGGATTTATTATCCGCGTTATGGGCTTGATGCATTCAATGTAAAAGCGACTGCAGAAAGCAGTGTTCCTATTCAAGAGCGCTATGCCGGCAAGGATGAGATGAATAATGAAATTCATATGTTCTCAATTTTTACAGGTTACAAATTTACAGATGAACTTTCAGCAGGAATTTCTTTAGACGGCGTTGTTCAAAAGCGCGACGGCGGATATTTAAATTTAAACAACAGTGAATACGGCAGCACAAGCGATTATACTTATTCAAATTCAACATCACAGAATAAAACGGAAAAGTATCATCATATAGACATCAGCGCCGGAATAAATTATTTTCTTGAAAATAAAATCCTTTTTGGTTTGAAGGGAGGAATTCTTCACGGTAACGCCGATCAAAATTATTCAACCGGCAGCAGATATTTTTATCAGTATAATGATCCTCAAACAGATCCAAGCTGGAGCTTGAATAATTCGACTTCATCTACCATTCAAGCATGGAACCACAACGGCGATACAAAATATATCGGGTTTAATTTTTCCGGCGATAGAAATAAATCCAAAACATTTTCGGGATATTATAAATATATGTGGAGCGATGTAAATTTATCTTCAACATCAACAATTTTCGATACCTCATCTTACTCTTCGCGATGGGTAAACAACTACGATACATCGTGGTATTTCTATAGGGGAAATTCTTTTACAAAAGATAATAGGACCGGAACCGGTACAAGAAATTTTAGCACTCATGAACTGCTGTTAAACTTTAAATGGTCAATCACTTCACGCACAACAGTCAATATCGGGATTTATTTTAATTCAACCGAGACTGAGATACACGACAGCGAGCCTGTTATTGCATCGAGGTATTCGGCTTACTACGATACAAGCTCGAGGCAAAATTATTATTACAGTAATTCAAGCTACTTGTATGAAGATAAACGCCTTGAATGGAATTACACTTCATCATACTGGACAATGCAGATACCTGTGATTTTCAATTTCGAAATTTCCGATCACTGGAGTATAATGCTTGGGCTCAACCGTATTTTAAATAATTGGGAAATATCCGATCAGACGGTTGCATATTTTAAAGAGCGTCAAAGAATTAATAATGGAGTAACGAAAACCGAAACAAATTTCGGAGAAAGCTATACACAGCCGGCGCAAAAAATTACCGAAGACTTCGTTAAGGTTTTTACAAGCTTTGAAGTAAAGCTTTCTCAAGCATTCAAAGTCAGACTTTTGCTTGATCCGGATTTTGAAAGCGCTTTTCGTGTTGCACAGTATTGGCTGGCGTTTGAGGCGAAGCTGTAAAAATTAACAAATTTTATTAATGCACTTTAAGTTTAATGGAATAGTGACATAATTAATAAGTAAAATAGTGAAGTGATTGAATATTATTTAATTCGAATTTGGATGTTTCATACTTCTTATAAAATAAATCGATGATTATGAAAGTAACAAAATATATTGTCTTAATTTCAATTGTATTTCTTTTAGTTCAATGCTCTAATCCGGTTTCGTCTCCACCATTCGTACCGATTGAAAAACTCCTTTCCGCACCTGATACAATTAGTATTGAAGGAAAGAATATTTACTTGTCTACCTTTATGTGGAGAGACTTCATGCCGATTAGTCCGCCGGATGGAAAATCTCTAATTGTTATTGCAAAAATTGAAACCGTTGACAGCTCAAAAATATCTTCTTCAATAATTGCAGATGCAATTTATATAGTGAATGACAATCAAGTATGGAAATCATACTTAAGAGATGAGTCGCCTGGAAGTGACTTAATAAAGCCTTATAGAATAGTTAAAATAGCACGCGACGGACCCAAATGGGGACCAAGAATTTATGTGGATGTTGTAGTTAGGCTTAGAGTAAACCTAAATATCTATTTGTTAAAAGCATCTAAACAATATATAGGAGCTACTTATTAATTAAATATAATATAATCACGTGGCTAAAAAAAATTATGAAACAAGTAAAAGGAAAATCGAATTTAATAAAATTTTTAGGAGAGCTTAGAAAAGAGGCCTTCATTATTTCCCTTTTCTTTTTTTGTAGTTGTGAAGAAAATCCTGTAGCTCCCAACGCTTCACTTAATTCCGATTTCAATATCAAATATGATCAGTCGGTTTATATTACGGAGGAAAATCTTTTAATAACATTTGAAGATGTTATTGAAGAGTCGCGTTGCCCTTTAGGTTTAAAGTGTTATTGGGAAGGAACAGCTAAAATTAAATTGCTAATAAGACAGGGAAACGAAGTCCGAGTTGATACCGTTCAAACTTATCTTCCGCAAAGTATAATTTCTATTGGAGAAATTAATAACTCATATCTTTTCTGGGTAAAGAAAGTTGAGCCTTATCCAAAACGGAACATGTTAATTGAAAAAAGAAATTATATACTTACTTTAAATATTTCTCATTTCACTTATGGATTTTCGGATTCCGAGATTGAATACAAGACAGGCATTTTTGGTCAAGTTTATATTACCGGTGGACCAGCGTTAAGAACTGGTTACATTGATGAAAGACCTTTCCAAACAACTTTTAAGATTGTAAACAACCAAAATGATTCGACTACTGTTCAAACTGACTCGACTGGAAAATTCATCGCTTATTTACAGCCGGGACAATATCATGTTGCGCCAAATAAAGGATTTCCTATTTTAATTAGTACAGAAACTTACAATGTGAATGATGGTAAAATGAATTATTTAAATATATTTTACGATAGCGGTATGAGGTAGAACGATGAACATCAGCAGTAAATTATGAGTATCAAAATGAAAAGATTTATATCAATTATCTTGTTTATACTTTTGATATTATTATCTTCATGCAAAGAAACTGGTGTTGGTCCAACACTGTCAATTATAAACCTTATTCGGAATCCAAATTTTGAACTAAACGGACAACCCTCTCTTCAGTATTGGTCTGCAGATTTTAATAATCCAAAGTTTATCCAGGATAGCCCGTCATTCGATGGTAAATGGTCGCTGCAGCTTTATTCTGGATACATTCCATTTGAAACTTACGTTCAAACTTTCATAACCGGTGAATCGGGAACTGGAGTTTATAAACTAACTGTATGGATGAAAAGTATTAATGGTTGGAGAGGCAGTGCTTCAATTGGGATTTGGAAACAAAATAATCTTATAGACAGGAAATATATTTATAACAGTTCGCAGCAATGGACTCCTGTCAGTTTGATTGATACTTTGTCTCTCCAATCAACCGATACAATAGCAGTCCGGCTTTCTGCAGGTGCTGCAGAACTATCTATAGGTTCCGATTTATTTGACGATATTACTTTCCAGAGAATATGGTGAAATAATAATATACACTATTAAAATAACTCTAAATAAAATAACTAAATAAATGAAGTTAAATCGGGAGAAAAGGATGAAAATAAAATTTTTACTTATGCCGGTATTTTTGCTTTTTATAGTAAGCTGTTCCGATAAAATAGTTGAACCAAAAGTTTTTGGTGAAGGCGATGATTATTTAATCTACGAATCTGTTTTGAAAAACTTCGCTTCACAGGATAGTTTATTGATTGTCTTAAATGATTCGACTTACGGAGAAATTTTTGACAGCAATTCTGTAAAATATTTTCAAGGAAATATTCCCGAAATGAGTCCGGAAACATTTTATAATTACATTCTGGTGAATAATCAAAAGATGAAGCTAATTAGAATTCCAGGAATTTATTTTGTCTTTCTTAGTGAATTTAAAAATGATCAAAAGCATGTTGATGTTTTTTTGTCAAGAGTTGGTTACAACAATTTAAAAACTCAAGCGGTAGTAACAATTGGTGCCGTTTGGGCACCACTGGCTGGTATTGGTAATTTAGTCTATCTTGAAAAGGTTAGAACTGAATGGAAAATAAGAAAAACTGTGATGACGTGGATTTCTTGAAAATAAAATTAAAAAACGTTAGAATATTTTACTTCCCTTTTACTACAGTGCAAAAGTTTTTGATAATAACTAACTTTATACAAATTCTTAATTCCATTATGTGAATAAATGGATTGGTTCCGAAACATATATAAAAATTCTTATTACAGGATAAGAATTATTTTTTCGTTTACAATCTTTACGGTAATCCTTGTTGTAATTATATCGAGAGCCGGCTATGTGTTTTTGCGAAACTTATATTTAAACCAGCTAACAGAGCAGGTGAACATTGTAACTCAAATGTTAACAAAGCAAATTGATCCGAAGTATTTGGATTTATTGCCGCTGGGTACTCCGACAAAATCTACCGAAAATATTTTCAGAGGAATTTTTCTGAAGAACTTAAAAAGCGGACTTCATTCTGAAATATTTATTTTTGGTAAAGATGATAAAATTGTTGTGCATTCGGATTCATTAATATTATACGGCACTATCGATCCGCGGCTGATGTTGAATCAAAAAGAAATTTCCGCACTGAAAGTCGGCGAAAGTACAGCTTCGATGCCGTTTAAAGGAGACGACGGCAAGTGGTATTTGTGGGGCTTCTACCGGGTGAAGGATGATTATTGGCTTGCAGTTCGTGAGAGCGCTGCAAGGCTTCAAAAGGTGGAAGATTTTTCGATCATGTTCTGGTATTTTGGATTTGGAGGAATTGTTCTTGCAATCATTTTAGGTTTACTGATGGCAAGATCAATTACAAAGCCGGTTGATAAGCTTGTAAAGTTCAGCTCGGAAATCGGCAAAGGAAATTTTCATGCAGATGTTCCCAAAGGAATGCATGGTGAAATAGAGTTACTTTCGAACGCAATGGATCAAATGCGGAATGATATTTCCACCCATCAAAAAGAGAAAGAAGAATTGTTAGCGCAGATAGCGCATGAAATCAGGAATCCTCTCGGCGGAATTGAACTTCTTGCAAGCTTAACAAAAGAAGAGCTTGAAGGCGAGAGCAAGAAGACCGATTACCTTGATAAAATATTAAAAGAGGTAAACGGTTTGGAGAATTTAATTTCTTCATATCTAAATTACAGCCGTCCGATGTCGGCAAATCCCAAATGGATTAACTTACCTGAGATGGTTAAAGGATTGAATGAAATTCTTAACGGCAGTCTTAAGAAAAAAAATGTTAACCTGATTACAGATATTAAGCTGAACAAAATTTATTACGATGAAAATCATCTTCGCGAGATTCTTCTAAATTTAATTCGCAATAGTTTGGATTCAATTGAGTGCGACGGCGAAGTTATAATTTCTGCTTCAGAAAAAAAATCATCCTGGGAAATTTCCATTAAAGATAATGGTGCCGGTATTTCAAAAGAAAATTTGAATAAAATATTTAATCCTTTTTTTACTACAAAGAAAAACGGCACCGGACTAGGGTTGGCTATTTGTAAAAAATTATCCACTGAAAATAAATCTACGTTAACCGCAGCCAGCAATCCTAAGTCCGGTACAACATTTATTTTAACAAACATGGTTAAGGAAGGAAGGGGAGTAAATTAATGAACTCTGAAAAAGTAATTGTAATTGAAGATAATGACACAATGCGGCTTGGAATTGCCGAAACTCTTCGGAGAGAGAAATATGAAGTTTTGGAATTTGAAAACGGACCTTCTGCAATAAAAGAAATGCAATTAAGAAATGCGGCGATCGCAATAATCGATTTGAAAATGGAACCGATGAACGGAATTGAAGTCCTGGAAAAATTAAAAGAGTTAAATCCGAAAATAGAAGTGCTGATGATTTCAGCTTATGGAACGGTTGACGACGCAGTAAAAGCGATGAAGCTTGGCGCTGAAGATTTTCTGACGAAACCATTTTCACCTGATGAACTTCGTGTGCGGATAAAGAAGTTGTGGAAAAAAGTTCACGATGAGAGAATGCTTCAATCGTTAATTGAGCAAAATCAATTTTTGAATGAAGAATTTTTTACCGGTTATGAAGAAATGGTCGGCAGTTCTGATTCAATTAAAAAAGTTTTTACACTTGCCGATCAAGTGGCGGGCAAAATCAGCTCGGTTTTAATCCAAGGTGAGAGCGGCACCGGGAAAGAATTAATCGCAAGAGCAATTCACAAAAAAAGCCAGCGTTCTGAGAATTCGTTTATTAAAATTAATTGCGGTGCACTGAATGATAACCTTTTGGAAAGTGAATTGTTCGGACATGAAAAAGGATCGTTCACCGGTGCAGTCAAACAGAAGAAAGGCAGATTTGAGCTAGCAGACAAAGGGACTCTTTTTCTTGATGAGATCGGAGACATTTCGCAGGCAATGCAGGTGAAGCTTTTAAGAGTTTTGCAGGAAGGCGAATTTGAAAGAGTCGGCGGCGAAGAGACAATAAAAACCGACGTAAGAATTATTTCGGCAACAAATCGTGATTTGCAAAAATTAATTTTAGAAGGAAAATTTCGCGAGGATTTATTTTACCGGTTGAGTGTTATCCCAATTAATTTGCCGCCATTAAGAGAAAGGAAAGAAGACATTCCGGTTCTTATAAATCATTTTCTAAAAAAGACGGCGGAGAAAAATCATCAAGAAGTTAAAGAAATAAATTCCGAAGGGATAAAACTTTTAGTTTCATATCCGTGGCCAGGAAACATTCGAGAGCTTGAAAATTTAATTGAAAGGCTTGTTGTAATTTCGCCGTCTGAAAAAATTGAAGCTGAATTAATTGTCCGGCATATTTCCGGCAATTTAAAAATAATAAACGGATTTGAAGGTGTGCCTTTGGAAGAAGCTGTTAATGCATTTGAAAAGAATTTAATTATTCAGGCGATGAAGAAATCGGATGGAGTTAAAAACCGCGCTGCAAAAATTTTAGGCATCAGCACAAGCGTCCTATATTATAAATTGGAGAAGTTTGAATTGATATGAAAACGCTTAAGTTTATTTTTATTATAATTTCAATTCTAATTATTTCATCGTTGAATCTTCAGGCTCAAGCGATTCAAAATGCTGAAAGCCGGTATAGCAGACTTCAATATGATTTGAAGTTCGAACAGTCAAAGCTGGATTCTTTAAAAAATATTTTCAATGGGAGAGTAAAGAAAATTGATGAAGAAAAGAGTAAAAAAAATTCTAATAAAGATGTTATCACAAATTTAATGTCTGGATCAATTTCGATTACACATGAAATCGATCTTGAACAAAAGAAAGTTGACGGCATTGAGAAAAATTTAGAAAATGTAAAAAGAGAGCTGAGTAAAATTTATTCTGAAAAAATCGATTCGCTTCAAGAGGCTGAAACTAAAACAAATATTTCTGTTGAAGAATCGAATAAGCTTAAAGCAGAAGTCTTTTCATTTATCGAAAAGAAAATGATGGTTGCACCAAAGACTTCGTTATTATCTTTTAATCCGGAAAAAATTGCAGCGATTGATTTGAAGAAAATAAACGATCCTCAAGAAAAAGATATTTATAAAGACTACTTGCAAAATGCGTTAGCTGAAGTAGATGACAGACTGAGTAATGTTAATGGAACTATTTCCGAATTGAATCAAATAATAACTTTACAAAAAAAGACAAAAAGATTTTTGGAAGAAACGGAATTTGAAACTAATATTCAGCAGCAGAGTGCGTCTGCTACAACTTCAACTCAAGCTGTACCGGATTATTATAATGGCAAGACCTCGGATGCAAAAGCTGAGCTATCTTCTCAAGTCCAGGATTATAATCTCCTTCTCGGTCAATTAAGACAGCCTTCCGATGGAAAAGTAAAATGGGAGAATAATTATGATCCGAAAAATCCAAACTTAACTTTGAAGCAGTATCAAAATTTATTAAAAGAACTAAAGAAAAAACTTCTTGAGTACAAATTGATTATAAATAATAAACTTGGTCCGGCTAAATGAACATTGTGTATTTCGGCTCATCCTCTATTTTGGTTCTAATCATTTCTAATTTTCTTTTTCCCTTGAATGCACAAATTAAATTTAAAGCTAATGTAGAATCAGGCTATTACAACAGTGCGGGCTCTTCAATCATTGAGCAAAACGAATTATTCACTTCTCTTGACGGTCAAATAGGATACAAATATGATGGGGAAAACAGGAATGCAAATTTCAACTTGAGGCTTCGTCCGGAATTTTATGGATTCAATAATCAGATGCAAACAATAAAATTCAGAGTTGACGGTGCTTATACACAGAATGAAGATGGATTTAATTGGGGAGTGAGGCTGAACCGACAAAGATATTCGTTTGGTGGAAATAATATCGATCTTGTATTTGATTCATTCAATTTGATCTTTGACAGCGATTTGTTTTTTATTACTGATAACCCAATTAGCATTAACGCTGGATATGGATATCAAAATATAAGCAATGATACACAGCAGAATCTTGATAATTATTTTTTTGATGGAAGGATTTATCAAATACTAAGTCAGTTTACAAAAATTGGAGCAGGGATTTATATTGAAAAATTTTCAGTATCGGGTAATTCAATATTTCCATATCAAGATTTTCAGAACAAAAATAATGGATGGAGATTTGGGCCACAGCTAAATTTTAACTATCTAAAAGATGCAATTATCAATTTGGATTATCGCTTCATGTTTCATTCTTCCGAACTAACAAATAATCCTTCGTACGAACAATGGGTACGTTTGGTTGCAGGAAAATTGTTAAGTGAAAAATGGTCGGCTTTTATTCTTGTTGATTTCTACTTTAGAAACTTTAATCTTAATCAAATTGGTGAAAATAATTTAAATCTACTATACACTCCGATGGATTTCGAAAACCGGATTTACCTGAAGTTAGGATATGAACTGAATGAAATTTTCGGATTGTACATTCGTACCGGATACTTCAAAGAAAATTTGGTGAACGATAAGTTTTCATACTCTGGTTGGAATGTATTATTAGGGATTGAAGCGGGGAATTGAAAAATGGAATAATGGAAATACTGTTATGATAAATCAACAACAATAATCCATTATTCCATGTCAAAAACTTAATTGCAATCACCTTTCAAATATCTATTAAGATAATTATCATAAACTTCAAGAATTAAAAGACGGCTTTGCATATTGTAAGCTGCGCCGTGTGCGCCCGGAGGATAAATTCTCAAATCGGCATCTTTACCAGCATTTGTAAGCGCAGTAAGAAGCTGCATTGTATTTTGAACATGAACATTGTCGTCCATCATTGAATGAATTATAAGAAGCTTTCCTTTTAGACTATCTGCATAAGTCATAGCATCACTTTTGATATATCCTTTTTCGTTATCCGGAACTAAGCCCATATAACGTTCCGTATAAATATCATCGTAAAGTCTCCAATCAGTAACTGCAGAGTTTGCAATTCCAACTTTGAAAACTTCCGGATGAGTTAACATTGTAAATACAGTACTATAGCCGCCGTAGCTTGTGCCCATTATTGCCATATTTTTTGCATCGACATATGGAAGCGTTGAAAGATAATGAGCTGTTTCAGCAAAGTCATTGCTTTCCCATTTACCAAGCTGATCATAAACAATCTTTTCAAATTTACTTCCGTAGTTTGCATTGCCGCGGTTATTAACATCAACAATAATATAACCCTGCTGTGCGAGGTATTGGTCCCAGCCTGAAACTTCAAATGAGTTATAAACTGAGTGAGATTCCGGTCCGCCGTAAATTGCAAGAACGACAGGATATTTTTTATTCGGATCAAAATTAAATGGCTTAACCATTGAACAATCCAGCTTAACGCCATCTGAAGTGGTAAAGCTGAAAAGTTCGCGAGGAGAATATTCATGAGTCTTAATAAAATCATTCACCGAAGCATTGTCTTCAATCTTTTTTATCATCTTTCCATTAGTATTCCACAATTCAACCTGACGAGGTTGATTTATGCTAGAATAAGAATCAATATAATATTTTGTATTTGGAGAGAAATTAAATTGGTGAAAACCTTGAGCGGGCGATAATCGTTTTTCATTAGATCCATTAAACTTTATTGAGTAAAGCTGCTCTTCAAGCGGAGATGCTTCAGCAGAAGTATAGTAAATAGTTTGAGATTTTGGATTTATTCCTAAAACTTTAATAACATCCCAATTACCCTTGGTAACCTGGTTTAAAAGCTTACCTTCATAATTGTATCGATAAATTTGATAATAACCGCTGCGGTCTGATATCCAGAAAAATTCTTTTGTCTTTTCCGGAAAGAACATCATATCGTTGACGCCGGTGTAGAAATTAAAGATGGCAACCCAGGTATTATTTTTTTCTTCCATAACTAAACGGCTGCTTCCGTCAACAACATTAAAGAAATATAATTTCAAATCATTCTGTGCACGATTAAGAATCATCATTGCAAGCGTGTTTGGCTCGCTTGTCCAATAAATTCTCGGAATGTAAAAATCTCCTTTTTCACCCGGGTCGAGCCAGATGTTTTTATGAGTTTTAACATCAAGCACTCCAATTTTCACTTTTGGATTTGGATCGCCGACTTGGGGAATGGGAATTTTTTCTTCAGTATTATGAAGCCCTTCATAATTAGTTAAAGTGATAATCGGAACTTTGCTTTCATCAAACTGCCAGTACGCAATATATTTATTATCCGGGGACCAGCTCCAGGCTTGTGCTTGACCAAACTCTTCTTCATAAACCCAATCATAATGTCCGTTAAAAATATTTTCTGCTGCATCATTAGTAAGCTGGGCTTCACTTTTTGAGGCGAAGTTGTAAACGTACATGTTTCCACCACGCTCAATTCCGACCATAGAACCGTCCGGAGAAAGTTCTGCTGTGCGAGCATTTTTAGCAGCTGTTTTTAATGTTTTATCTTCAAGAGAATAAACATAATAATCAGAAATTCCTGAGCGTCGGTACAATCTTCTAAAATTTGATTGGAAGAGAAGATGTTTGGAATCATGTGCCCATTGAAAGGATTGATATTCAAAAGCTTTATTTGTATCCGGGAAAGTTAAACCTTCTCCGTTGAAAATTAATTCATCTTTGCCAGTTTCAGGATCAAACGAACGGATTTCATTTTTCTTTGCAGCTGCATTAAACTCTGTATAAGAATATTTATTCCCGTTATCAATCCAATTTACATTTCTAGGTCCGGATTTCCCGGCAAGTTTTGCTGTAGACAGTAATGCATCCCTTAGGCTTTTATATTCGGTTTTTTGCTGTGCAAAAATGGATGAAGCTAAAAGGATAATAACAAAAAGAATTGTTGTCTTGTTAAATACCAGAAGCAATTTTTTCATGATTATTCACTTAATATTTAGTTTGAAATGGTTTTGAACTTAAAAAAATAAGAATGCAGAAGCAAGAATTTTGTGTCAAACCGCTTTCAGAAAATGATGGACAAGAGGTTAAAATTGTAATTAGTTTTTATTGAAAGAAAAAATGATAGAAAGCTTGGAAACAGTCATTCAAGGTATTAAATTTCTGTTCACATTAGAAAAAATTATTCCTAAAACTAGTATTTTCTTAGTAGAATTAAATCATTTTCAAAGAAGAAATAAGAATATTAAATAAATAATTATATAGAAGGAAAGAATCGTGAAAAAAAATCTAATTATAATTGCTGCTTTTATTTTAATTGCAGGCAGTTCTTTGTTTGCCCAGAAAACAACTAAAATCGGTTATATTGATTCACAAACTATTTTAACACAATTACCTGAATCAATAAAAGCGCAAGGAGATATTCAATCTGCTATTGATAATATCAAATCTAAAATAGATAGTATAGGGCAAGTATATCAGCAGACCTTGGCTGATTATCAAAAACAAGCTAACATGATGACTGATGCAAAAAAGAAAGAAGCTCAGCAAAAAATTATGGGAATGGAAAAAGATTATAATGATCTTAGAGCTAAGCTTGATGCTAATGGTGAAGTTGCGCAATTAAATCAAAAGCTTATGAAACCGATAATTGATAAGATTAAAAAGGCTGTAGAAGAAATTTCAAAGCAGGAAGGTATTCAACTAGTGCTTGAAAAGAGCGACCAGCTTCAAACAATTTGGTATGCAGAACCTTCAATGGATTTAACCTACAAAGTGCTTGATAAACTTAAAACCGGTAAATAAACTTTCAAAAAATTTTTAGAGGCGGTAAAGTGAACATAACTTTTCCGCCTTTTTTTATCCCTTCATGTTTAACTCATCTCAAAAAATGATTTGCAAAATCAATTAAACATAACTTTAATTGGTTGATAAGAAAATGAAAAGAATAAAAATTGTTGTAAGAATCATAAAAAAAGGGAAGCGGATAATTGCTAATCAAATAAAGCAAGATACATACCTTTGAAGGTTTTTTTTGTACCGCCACCAACTTGCTTTAGCGACAAACAGATTTTCCACTTCCCAATTTTATTTTATTAAATTCTTTGTACGATAAAAATGTTACTTTTATTTTACTTTAATAAAATTCGGATAGAAACATTTTAAGTTCAATAACGCAAATAGATCATTTTGAAATTAAATTTTTAGAATAAGATTAATATTAAGATTAAAGCATTCCCTCTTTTAATGCTTTTACAACGGCTTGTGTTTTAGAATGTACATGTAATTTTTCATAAATATGACGAATATGATTTCTAACTGTTTGCAGGCTGATAAATAATTTTGAAGAAATTTCATCATTTGCAAATCCTTCAACTATCAAAGATAGAATTTCTGACTCTCTTTCTGTCAATGAATTATCTTCTGATTTGTGCGGTGCAAAATCTTTAAATAATTCTATAGCCTGTTTTGCAATTGTAGGTGTCATGGGTGAACCGCCGGCGGCCGCATCTTCAACAGCTTGAAGAAGCCTAATAGGTGCTGTTTTTTTTAAGATATAACCATCAGCTCCTGAAAGTATTGCATGAAATAAATTTTTATTGTCGTCAAATACAGTAAGCATTACGATTTTAGTATTTGGGTATATCTCTTTAATTTTTGGAATTCCTTCGATACCGGACATACCAGGCAAATTAATATCGAGTAGAACTACATCGGAATTTTTCATTTTTTCAAGCGCCTCTTCAACAGAATTAAACTTGCCTACACAGTCAAATCCCTCGGTTGAATGAAAAATATAATAAACACTTTCGCGGAATTCTTTGTGGTCTTCTATTATTGTAACTTTGATTTCCATAATGAACAATAAATTTTAAAGTAAAGATTTGAAAATCGTTAAAGGAATTCAATAGTCTATTTTGGTCATTTTATATGTTAAGGATATTTTAGTCCCATTGCCTGGTGAAGAATCAATATCCAATTTTGCTTTGATTTCTTCTGCCCTTCTATACATATTTTTTAACCCATTGCCGTGCGCTGATCCTGTTTTAATATTTATTAATGATGTTACTGAAGGCGAAAAAATAAAATTATCATCTTTGCTAAAACCGTTTCCATCATCTTCAAGAATCATTTTAAGAATATTTTTATTCACTTCAACATCAAACCTTACAAATTTCGCCGAAGAGTGTTTTATTATATTGTTTAGAGCCTCCTTAAATATCAAATAAATATTTCGTCTTAATTCTTCATGAATTTTGTAATTAGCTTTTTCAACATATATACCTACTTTATATTCAATTTCTTTTATACGGCAGCAATCGGAAATAAAAGTTTTTAATCTTAATATTAAATCATCGAGAGTATCATTAAAAGGAGAAACAGTCCAAACAATATCCGTTACAGCTTCAGAAGCTTCAACTAACAGTGAATTAATTTTCTCAATAAGATTTGCCCCTTCTTTAGGTAATTCTTTCAATGATCTTTTGAGCGCTTCAGTATAAATTGCACTGCTGCTTAATGTAGAAGCTAAATCATCGTGTAAGTCACGGGCAATTCTGTCTCTCGTCGCTTGTTTCTCTAATCTATTTATTCTTACCATAATTACACGTTCATAGATTAGATGTAATATTGAAAGTGAAACTAGTACGAAAATTAAAGGTAGAATCGTATCGAGAAAAAATCCTTTATACATGAATATCCAAATTTGAATCCAATATAATATTGCAGTAGTGCCATGGAAAGTAAACTGATGATTTTTTCCCCATCCATATCTTTTGTGTCCCCATAATCCTGATAAAATAAAAATAATTAGTACGATTAAAAATTTATAAGTTTCAAAGTGAACTTGAGGATCTAAAAAAAATCGTTTTATATATTTTGAAAAGATCGTAAGTGAACCTGCCAAACCTTCTTCTTCATTTATGAAATAAAGGCTGCCTGCAGAAATATTATTCAATATTCTTTTTATACCGCTGGCTGGGAAAGAAATTACAGCGTCATATTTTATGGAATCTTTAACTCCGAAGTGGACTTCTCTAGAATTATATGAGCCATAACCGGAACCGCCGCTTATTTCTCGATATCCAATTAAATAATTTTGATCACCGGAATGACCGGATTTGTATAGCGAGATTTTTGTCCCGATTGCATCACGGTTACTTATTGTTCCTTCAATTTTAAATTTTATAAAATTATGGTTATTAATATTGTTGATAAACAATATGCTGTTACCGGTTATATAACTTGCAACATATAAATCAAGGTCACCGTCATTATCAACATCTCCGCAGGCGCTTCCGGTGCAGTAGCCGGTCATTTGGGCGCCGAACTGTGCGGTTACCAGGATGAATTTTCTTCCTCCGATATTTTTGTAAAGAACATTTTCGCCAACATTAGCGACATACAAATCTTGATATCCGTCCTGGTCAAAATCACCGAATGTAGCTCCATAACTAAGCATAGAATCTAAACCAATGTATGATTCGGTAATATCAGTAAAATTTCCTTTGCCATCATTAAGATATAATCTGTTGGAAAGTTTCCTGTTTGTTACAAATAAATCAAGATCACCGTCGTTATCAATATCTGCAAAACAAACTCCATTACTTTTTGCGAATGGCTCTCCGGCGACACTTGAAGAAGCGGTTATATTTTTAAATTTAATTCCATTTTCTTTACTGCTTTCGTTATGATAAAGAATATTTGGTGCAGACCAATTTGTAACATATATATCCAGCTTGCCATCGCCGTCAATATCACCAAAAGCTGCACCCGTTCCTCCATTGGTAGTTGTTAATCCGGCACTTTGTGTAACTTCTGTAAAATATCCATTACCATCGTTTAAATAAAGTCTGTTAGTTGATTCTTCATTAGTGATAAAAAGATCAAGATCACCGTCATTATCAACATCTCCAAATATTGCAGCATTAGTTCTTTCATTTTTTCCAATACCTCTATTTGATTCTTTGGAAACATCTCTGAAATAACCTTTGCCGTCATTTAGTAAAAGTTTATTTGTGCCTAATAAATTGCAAAGGTAGATATCGAGATCGCCGTCGTTGTCAACATCTCCCAAGCCTACTCCCAAATCCAATTCTCTAAAATTTGAGCTGGAAGTATCACCGGAAATTCCTGTAGTATTTCTTGCGCGTGATTCTTCAAGAAAATTTAATGTAACTACTTTACCTTCGTTATTCAAAATACTATGATTTATATAAAGACGATTTGGATCGAAAATGCAAACTGTATAAACATCCTTAAGCCCATCGTTATTTAGATCATCCATTGCAACACCATACTCATCCATAATTTCTTTGCTGGTTGTAATTATTTTAATTGAATTAAAACCTAAAGCCTGATTTTGCTTATTTGATTTTTTTGATGTTGAATAATGTAAGATAATCCCATTGTTCCCAACAACCCAACCTTCATTTGGAGTTAGCATTTTAATGTCATAAAGATCTTCAATTGTCGGGATGAGTTCTTTGTGCCATTTGTTTTGATAATAATGTAACACCAAACCGCTAAGCCCAATTCCCCAAATATCATTTTTGTTTATTATATCAAGCTTAACGACTTGCTTTAATAAATTCGATTGTGAATGTAAAGAGAAATTCAATCCGTTACGCTCATATAATTTGTCGTTAATAAGTACAAAGCCATGTGAAGGTGAGTCGAAATAAACAAAGCTTACAATATCATTATTAAAAAATTGTGTCCATTTGAAACCGTCAAAACGAAAAAGTTTTGTTTTGCTCACTTGAACCCAAACTATATCTTCGTCCTCCGGGAAAATATATGTTATGGATCCCGAACTAGTAGGAAAAGGTAAAAACTTCCAGGAATTATTTTTTTTATGGACAAGTTCTCTATCACCTCCCAGCCATTCGATGTTATTACCTTTTTCAGAATTAACCATTGCAGTAACTGTATTAGCTAAAGGCTGATAAACTTGTTCCCATTTGACTCCGTCGAAATGAAACAATTCAGATAAATTAGAAGGAGTATTATTCGTTACCCAAATATTTTTTTCGCTGGCTGCAAAAATATCAGTAACCCTTAATGAAGGCGGCTGAGACTTTGAAATGTTCCAAGCTCTGTTACTGTATTCAATAAGTACTCTGCCTCCAATTATTCCGTGGTTGGCAGAGGACATAAATATTTTGTTTAACGAAGTGTATGAAGGCGAATCAAATATAGTCCAGTATGATTTATTTTGTTCAATTTCAATTTGAGGAGAATTAATTTGGGAAGAAACACCCGAATCGGATTTAATTGAAAGAAAAATTAAATTAACTAATAAGAGAGAACCCCTCAACAATGATTTCATAAACTTGAATCATTTTTATTTTTGGTAATATAACATAATTTAAAACAAATTATAAAAATATTTTAAAAACCCGTTGTTCGAAATTAAGCCAAAGCATGTTTAATATGGTTCAAGGGTCTGTTGTTAAAAAATTTATTTAAGTATTGTAAAATAGTAAGAGCAGAAATTTTAGAAACAACTCTTGTTCTGAAACC
>JAMCWE010000267.1 GCA_023475265.1 Bacteroidota bacterium | reverse complement strand
ATTATGAGCTTTTTCCAAACCACTAAGTCTTCAAATGATTTAATGCCATTTTTCACAGATTTTTTTTACCCACTAATCCCTAATCCCTAATCCCAAATACCAAGTCCCTAACACCACAACACCGTCAACACGCTACCATAATTCATCATTGCAAAGTCTATCTCATTCAGATATCCATCGCTATCTCCAAACCAATCTGCAGCATTTACAGTTACGGTTTCGTCGAGAGAATCTAAATAACCGGTTTTCTCTTTCACAAACTGTTTGTATCCACATTTTCTAATTCTCTGGTTTTTAATATAATTGTTCGGCATCATAATTTGGTAAACCTGCCGCAACAACAGTCAGAGACACTCAAAATTCCACGATTCCACAACTCAACGATTAAACAATTCCACCATTCCACAATTCCACAACTCAACCAATAACCTTTTCTCAACATTCTTATTTCTGGCTTCTGATTTCTGATTTCTATACTTCTCGTAAGCAAGATTCTTATCACATACATCCATTCAATACTTTAACCACAGATATTACGGAGCTATCCGTATATAGTGTGTATCCTCGGCTCGCACTTATGTTTTTAGAAAGGTAGTTAATTCTTCAACACTGTACATAATCTAAAACTTAAATCCTCTTCCATTTAAAAACTGAATTATATCTTCTAAGTACTTTTCCAGCGCAAATTTTTTCCTAAACAACATATTTAATTCTTCCGTCAAACTACCTTCGTCTTCTTCATATTCATGCGCCAATTCATTTCTTAAGTCTCTCAAGTCTTTCCACGTATCATAATCTTTAATGATTTCCAATTGCTCAAGTCTGTTAAATATATCTATTGCCGATTTATTTGCCGTATCTTCGTCTAATATCGCTAAAACATTCTTAAAGAGTTTTTGTCCAATCGCATCCTGAAGTTTAGTAAATCTATAAATTAATTGATCAATGAGAGCAACTTCTTCTTCTTTGAATTCTAATAAATGTTCTTTTGTTAAAGGAATTAGTTTTGAAAGTTTTTGATAAGCGAAGTTCATTCTTTTTGCATGTCTTTTGCACTCATCAATTACGGAATTGAGGATATGTTCATTCTTTTTCATAATCTAGTCCCCTCTTTCCTGGCAATTTGATAAATAAACTTATCCTTTATAAAATTATTAATAACTATATCTATTTTTTGTTCGCCGAAAGCCTCATGTAATTTCTTCAATAATTTCATTTTTCTTTCAAGTATATTTTCTTTCACATTTGTCTCAATGTATAGGTCAATATCACCGCCGCGTTTTTTATCGTCAATCCTTGAACCAAAAAGATAAACTTTGGCATTGTTACCAAAACAATCTTTGGTTATATCCTTAATAAAGTCAATATGTTCTTTTTTTAATCGCATTTAATCAATTAATGTTTTTACTGAAAATTCTTCCGCAGCTTCTCAATCATAATCATAACTAAACCTTCTAAGTTCTTCTTAACTTTTATAAATCTACTAAATTTTCTACAACTATGAAACCTTCTATCATGCTGAAGCATTTTCCACATGCCCTCACAATATTCTGGTGCATAACCCCAGTCCCGCTTCGCATCCAAGTTGCCAAGTACAAGTTTATCTTGCAAACCAAGCGCAATTCTTACAGCAGCCATTGTAATTTTTCGTGTTACAAAAGTCTCACCTCTTCTTGGTGATTCATGATTAAAAAGAATACCATTAACAGCAAATAAATTATATGCCTCTCTGTAATTCTTCACTATCCAATATGCATACAACTTAGCTACACCATATGGTGACCGAGGGTAAAAGGTGTGTTTTCATCCTGCGGTATTTGCTGTACCTTTCCGTATAACTCCGAACTAGATGCTTGATAAAATTTTGTTCCCTTCCCCAGACCAACTTCCCTTATTGCATCTAAAAACCTGAGTGTGCCAAGAGCATCAACTTGCGCTGTATAATCGGGAACATCAAATGAAACTTTCACGTGGCTCTGTGCTGCAAGATTATAAATTTCATTCGGTGCAATCTTTTCAAGAAGTCGATTAAGAGAACTAGTGTCAACAAGGTCGCCATAATGTAGGAATAATTTCTTGTTCATTATTTCTGGATCGTTATACAAATGGTCAATTCGCGCTGTGTTAAAAGAAGAACTCCTTCTAATAATACCATGCACCTCATAACCTTTCTCAAGTAGCAATTCAGTTAGGTAACTTCCGTCTTGTCCTGTAATCCCAGTTATCAACGCTACTTTTTTAGACATGGATTCAATTCCAAATTAAAAATTCAAATTGAAAAATGCGGTAAATTATTTTTTTGTTATAACTTTAGAGCTAATTGATCCCAAAATACTTTTTAATTCGACAGATTCTTGAATAAAGGCATATACTTCATCGTTCTTCTGGTAAACTGCTTCAATAATTCTCAACCAATAATTTGATTCACGCATTTCACGTAACGAAATATCAATTTTATGCTTAAAGTCTGCCCTTGAAGATGCCGCTTGCGCTTCCTCATAGTTAGCTCCACTTGAAGTTGCAGACTTAGTAAGTTGATATCTAATAACATCAAACTCCTTTGTCCTTGGGAGTTTTCTGCAAAACTTGATGCCGTTTACAGCAAATTCAAACAATCTATTTCCTAATCCAGAATCCATTTTTTAATTTTTAATTTTGCATTTTGAATTGATTAAAAAAACTCCCGTTAAATAATGTAAGTCGCTGCATAAAATTATAAAATATCTTAGCTCTTCCAATGATCCTTTAGCAACACTTAGAAATTGTAAAAATTCATTTTAGTTTTATTGTACACTTTTGCGTAGTAATTTCCACCAATTCATATTACGCCGGAAAGCGTAACGCCGCTAGGCGTAATATATAATAAACCTCTTGAAAAAAGGATCGCTAATAAAATAACGCCCTTCGGTCTTTTCTACAATTCCAGCCTCAATTAATCCAGCAAGAGCTTTTTGAGTAGTTGACGCTGCAGTAAGACGAAATTGTTTAGTGTAGCTTGAAGAAAATATATTCTCACCGCTTATTACAAGCGCTTTCAATAATTTTTTTTGGTATACTGATTGTTTGTCATAAAGTTCGTAATAATAATCACTTTTCAAATCAACAATTTTCTGGGCACATAAGCTAATAAGTTCTTTATCAGACTTTTGCGTCGAATTCACCACATATTGCCAAACTTCAGCAGCTAACAGTTGAATGTAATATGGAATATTTCCTGCTTGCTCAATAAGAAAAAGTGCAAGGGACTTCTCAAGTATGATACCTGAAGAAGCAAACCTGTCTATAAGGAAATCAATGGTTTCTTTCTGCGGAAGAGAATCAATTTGCATCAGCATAGCGGCGTTATAAAATGCTCTTCCTCTATTGTTGAACATATCGTTTAGCAAATGAGTACGGCTTCCTAAAAATAAATAGTTTACATTTTTATGATGTTGTATTTTACTTCGGAATAACTTTTCAAAATTCTCACCGTTCAGCTTATTTATTTCCTGGAATTCATCGAGCACAACTATAAACCGTTTACCTGCAGATGCTAAGTTTTCCGGCAAATCGAGAATCTCACCGAGCGTCTTTTCATTTATTTTATTTTCGATAAAGTTAATTGAAAATTCCGGGTTGCCCGCCTGGTTAAAAACCAATTTAGGACTGATTCCTTTTACAAACTTTGCTAATGCCTTTACGGCTTTTTGAAAGTTGCCTTGTTTAGATATTATTGCCTTTGAGTATGCTTCTATAAATGACTCACGGGAATAAACCGGCATAAAATCAAAATAAATACAGATAAAACCTTTCTTTTCAAGTTCCTCAATTGCACGAAATACCAGCGATGTTTTACCAAACCTGCGCGGGGCGAATAGTACTAAATTGTTTCCTCCAGATAAAGTATCAATTATCCGCCTGCATTCTTCTTCCCTATCAAAGAAATATGGTTCTTTTACTATTGTCCCGTAGCTGAAAGGATTCATATTTTATTTAGTCGTTCCTTAAATAGTCATTTTAAGTTTTAGAGTTGAGAAAGTAAACATCACGGACAAGCTTTTTAATTTTTCATTTGTAATTTATAATTTGTTAGGCTTCTGTAATATTTGATGGTGTTAATGCTAAATCCAAACAGTCTATTTACTAATCCTGTATCCATTTTTTAATTTTTAATTTTTCATTTGTAATTTATAATTTGTTAGGCTTCTGTAATATTTGATGGTGTTTATGCTAATCCAAACAGTCTATTTACTAATCCTGTATCCATTTTTTAATTTTTAATTTTTAATTTTTAATTTGTAATTTACAATTT
>JAMCWE010000055.1 GCA_023475265.1 Bacteroidota bacterium | reverse complement strand
TGAAATGAGTTGTTGCTTTTTCTAAGCGGGGTAAGTTTTGCAGACGTGTCTTTTTTCCTTAGTAGTTCTTTCTCTTTATTAATTGTATCATCATCAACCGGTTCGCGGCTAATTACAATATCCGGGCTTATTAAATAATCCTGACCAAGTGTTGACGCTAGTTCTTTATTCGTTTTAATAAGAATATCCAGACTTGCGAGGTCTCTGTATTGATCGAATTTTGAAATTTCGGTATGAGTAGAATATTTCCAATGACCTGGACGCAGGTGGCTGAGAAGTTCAAATGTTTCTTCAATATATTCTTTAGTCAACTGTTCGAAAATATGCCCGGCTTCCTGACCGGAAATATCGCCATATAAAGGTTTGTTTGTTATAAGGTTTGTAATGCCCCAGGCAATTTTAACGCTTATTTTGGAATCGCCGTCGGCGTTGTTAGGATAGTCGCCCTTGGTTTTATTTTTTCGAATGCGGAGTAACTGTTTACAAATTTTTTTATGGTACCCTTTTCTTATATCGTATAAGGTCATAAGAATCCCTTTTTACTGTTTATAAAAACCTATAATAAATTCCTTGTGCATTCTGTTTAGTATTTGAGAATTGTAATTTTTATTATGACTTGCAGGAAGCATACGTTTATCTCTATCAAGGTCTCTTTCCCCAATCTTAGGCACAATAAAACCAAAGCTTTCACCAATTTCTTTAAGACATAAATCGGTTCTTGTATCTACACCGCAAATATTTGAATTGCCGACAACAACAATAGCCGACCTGTTATGCTTCAGCACTCTGAACATTTCTTTTAACACTAGATACATTTCAGAAAAATACCGGTGAACTGATTTTGATTTTTTATCATTCTTATTTTCTATTTCAGAAATAATTTTATTGGTGAATGCTGGCATTTCTATTAACGAAAAACCGGATGCTGCTTCGTGCCCAATATATTCTTTTCTTTTTCTTTAAGATCGTTTATAGAAAATCCGAACCAAAGCAGGGAGAATTTATGAGCGCGCATATAATCTATGGCATTGGCGGCATAAGGAGGAGATGTGACTATTAAGTCGACCGAAGCATCTTTTAAAGTTAAACATTGAGAGCTTTTAAGATTTAATTCCGGCTGAATTGATTTTGCTGTAATTACCGATTCAAGGTTTTGATAAAATTTCTTTTGAAATTCGCCAACTGCTCTTTTTAATCTTTTGGTTGTATAGCTGTTTTGGGAATTATCCTTCTCTCTAATTTCAAAGAAAGGTTCTGAATAAGGATCGATAACCGTTTTTGCACGGTGGGGCCTGGTATGTGCTAAATCCATAGCAAGTGAAACACCACCAGACTTGGTAATTATAATTGAAGAAAATATTACTTTGAAAAAATTTTGAATTTTTTCAGATTCAACTTTAGAAATAAAATGAGATAAAGCCAGGAGCTCTCTAACAGTTTCTTTGTGAAACCAATATTCTATAAAGGCCCTGGTATCGTCATCGAATTTATTATAGAGTGCTGTAAGCTTTTCAGTATTGCCGTTAAGAAGTTTTTCAGCGCCAACTATGATTTTATTAAACTCAGCAATCAATAATGTTTTATTATAAACAGAAGTCTTAACAGAGGTGATTAATAAAGCTAATGGATCTATGTCAAATCCCGTCGCAAGTCTGTTGTTTGAAACAGCTTCAAGGATTGTAGTACCTGAACCCATCATCGGGTCGAGGACGAAATCATTTTCATTGGTCAATTCGAGTATAAATTTTCTTGGAAGCTGGGGAGGAAATTTAGCCGGGAAGGAATGAAAATTATGAGAAAGATAAATACCATTTTCACCATGAAAATTAAGATCACCGCTTAAACATTTATCTAATTTTGCTATATAATTATTCTTGGAATGTATTGGAAATTTATATGACTTGGCTTGTTCGAACATTCAAATAACTTTACAAATTATTATTAACACCAAGTGCAATATATTAAAATATTTTTTGAAAGTTGATTAAGCTTTGTAATTTTATAAAAAACCTCTCCCTTTCGGGAGAGGCAGGAGAACAGAACGACAAGGAAGAAAGATAGACAATGAAGAGAGCACAAACTTTTATTTTAATTAAAGATTTATTTAGCCGGTACTGTTGTTTGTTCTATGGTTTTAGCAGCGGCAGCAACAGTGGTTTCAACTCCGTTTGTCATAGCGGCTACGGTTTTAGCATATGAGAATAAATCTTGTTTTGCTTTATCGCCTTTGTATAAGCCGCGGGTGATTTTACAAATTTTAATTCCTTCTTTGTAAATTTTATTTAGTTCAGTTATGGAAGCATCTGAAATAGTGGGCTTGATTTTCTTTGCAGTTTCCTGTGTAACGTTAGCTGCCGATAATGTAGCTGCGTAGCTCTTAATTCTTGTGATAAGGTCAGGGCTCATTCCTTCAGTTGTAAGGTTGGTTTCAATTGGTGTAGTAATATTTTTAGCGAACTGAGTAACAAGCAGAATTAAATCACCTTGATTACCGTTTGAAGCGCCTGTGAAATAACTCTTAAATCCAAGAGTGTTAAGGTATTCATCGCGAGTGGATTTATCGCCGTCGAAATCCTCCTTAATCTGAGTATTGAATTTTGATATGTCTTCTTTAGCTGGCTTGATAATTCCATAAAGAGCTTTAGTAGCAGCACGAAGCTCTTTAGCATTATCAATACCGAGGTATTGTTTGAAGGCGTTTTGAATGGTCAAAAGAAAATCGTTAAAGTATTGTTCAGTCCATTTCGGACGTTCTTTAACAATTTCATCTTTATACTTTAAGCAGACATTTGTGATTGTTTCCAGAGCAGTGAGCATTTCGAAAGCAGTTTCTTTGAAGAGTCTGATAATAGAGCCCATTTTCTAACCCTTTCCCATTAATAAATAAAATTGTGGGTAGATATTAAAAATATTTTTCTGGAATGTCAACGTGGTATAAGAAATATTTAGATAATTTCTTTTAAAAAAATAGTTTTAAGATTATTTATTTAGCAGATATTTTAAACTAATTCATTAAAACCGTTTCATAGATAATTAATTTTGTACACATTCCACAAAGTCAATTTTTGTATTTCAAATAATTTTATTTTCCCAATTGATACTTTTGTATAAGGCCTGAGGACCAAATATTTAATATTCAGACTTTTAAACTCGGAGATTAATTTGCGGTCTACAAAAAGAGTATCATAAAAAAAATTTTTATAGTTATTTAGTTTTATTACAAACCTATCCGGGTTCTGCGATGTAACTAATATATTTAGATAATCCAATGTTCCATTTCTTTGAAGATAAGCATTTGAATTGTTTCCATGAAATTCTTTACTCAAAATTTCTCCAACTTTCATGTCATCATAAGTAATATAGCTGTAAAAGCTATGGCCAACTACCTGCATCAAAAAAGAATAAGACAGAATTAGGAAAGAACATATAAAAAAAACAATTCTTATTTTTGAAATTGATGCTTTGTCAATTAAAGAATAGATACCATGCGTTGTAAAAGGCAAAAGCAATAGGCTCCAAATCATAGCTAACCGCCAGTAATTATGCGTAGGCATTGCCTTAGAAATGAAGGTAACAAGAGAAAATACAATTAGCGTAGATGCAAATAGAAAAACAAAAGCTCTTATATTGGAATTTTTTTTGTAAAGTGAAATTATGGATATTATGCCGACAATATTCAATGAACTTATGTTTACTTTAAGAAAGCTAAATAATGCATTGTTCTTTACTTCGCTCAATAAAGAAAAGGGGTGATAATTATTTTCAACGGATACCATAAAGCTATTAATTGTTCCGTATGTAATATAGGATAAGTAAATCCAGTAAGCCGGGAATATTGAAAGAAGCAAAGCGATTCCAGTTATGATAAAAAATTTAAATTGAAAGGATTTGGCTTGATTGAAAATATGAAATGCAACAATTAAGAATAAGAAAAAAGTAAATAACCACGCTTCATATCTTATCGTTGTCCCAATTATTGATGAAGCAATAGAAACCCATAGATAAAAATATTTTTCATTGTTCTTCCAGCGAAAGTAAAATGTTATTGACATGACTGTAAAAAAGAAAAAATAAATTTCTAATAGTGGCAAAACACTAAAAATAGAAATAGGTAAGAAAATTGTTCCAAAAAATCCAGTTAGAACAGAAACATTTTTATTCTTAAAAAGTTGAAAAGATAAGTCAATTAATGAAAGCAATGTAAATAAACCAAATATTGCGCTTATTATTCGGGGAGTTAAAAACAAGTCATAATAAATACGAAAGGCAAACGCATAAACTATTTTTTGGAA
>JAMCWE010000147.1 GCA_023475265.1 Bacteroidota bacterium | reverse complement strand
AGAACGATAGATGTCCATATAACACCCGGCAAAGATTTCTCCGCTAGGACTTTTGTAAAGTGAAACTATGTTGGCATATTCGAATATTGGAACTTTGTTTTGAAAAGTAATTCCATAGTCATCAGAAATAAATATTCCCCCAAAGTTTTCCAAGTTGGTTACACCAGCAATCAACCGATTGTCGTTAAAGAGCACTGTTGAGACAATTTGAAATGTGTCTGTTTCAACTATGGTATTGAAAAGACCGTTCTTCAGTATCACTGCACTGCTATCAGATGGATTAATTTTGTAGAGACCGCCAAACGTTGATGCGTAAATGTATCCATTATCATCGCACGACACATCCGACAAATAAAAGGTGTGTTTCCCAGTGTGAGTCGGGAAAGTATAAACTTGTCTCCAAGAATTTCCCGCCGACAAAGCTTTATGGATTGTGTAAAGAGTCTTTTCTTTCACCGGCTCAACTAATTTTGTTTCCGAACATGAATTCAACAAGAGTAAAGAAATCGGGATCACTAAAAATTTGATACTAAAGCGCATCATTTTGCTCTCTGCTTTATCTGTTACAAAATTATTTCATCAGAACAAGTTTCTTGGTTTGAGTATATGAACCAGTCGATAAAGTGTAAAAGTATACTCCACTCGCTAAACCCGAAGCGTCAAATTTAACTTCGTAATTTCCCGGTAACTTTTCTTCATTGACTAACAATGCGACCTCACGACCTATCACGTCGTAAACTTTTAAGTGCACAAAACTCTCTTGCGGAATATTGTATTTTATTGTTGTCGTTGGGTTAAAAGGATTTGGATAGTTTTGAAGAAGGTTAAATTCACTCGGGAACTTTTGTTCCTTTCTGTCATCTACTGTTGTAATGGCAGAAAGGTTAATTCTCCATAGACCAGAATCAGTGGCTGCATATAAATAATCACTATCGCTAGTAAGATTAAATATGCTTTGAACATTCCTTGATATATTAGCGCCAACCTCATGCCACATAGTGTCGCCTTGTCTTAAAATATATATATGATTCTGAACTTTAGTAAAAATAAAGTTGCTTAATTTATTGTTTTGAAAGTTAGTATAAAGGTAGTCAACTGCTGGATAAGGTTTCAAACTACCTTTAATGATCCCATTACTGTTAAGCTGCCATGTATAACCAGCATCATCTGATTCATAGACACCAGCATTTGTACCAAGGAATAAAGCGTCGTTCACACTTCCCAATTTGTGCGGATAAATTCCGTTTGGAAGGAACGAGTCAAATAAATTCCACGTAGTGCCATTATTGAATGATTTATACAGTGAATAACCTAAATACACACCTTTGCTTTGTGCTAATACACTCCCTCTTGCTATCGCAATTGATTGAATAGGAATGTTCTCCAGTCCGACTAAATCCCATGATTTGCCGCCATCATTCGAGCGATATATGCCCCCAACATCGGCATTTAACCAATACTCTCCAAAACCAGCATATAAAAAATTCTCTCCTTCAACTATGGAGTTAATACTTGCAAATCCAGGTAAACCAGAGCCACTTTCAGCCCATGTTGAGCCATTATCATAGGATATATACGTGTTACTACCGATTCCGAAAATTTTATTGTTTAGGTAGAAGAAATTATACAACTTACTTCTGGTGTTGCTACTATCTTCTACCCATGAACCACTATTATTCAGAGAAATATATGTTCTTGTGACGGTACCATTGTAATAGTCATTAGACGATTTAATAAGTAGATCATTTCCTAAAGAGAAACACTTGAGAGTCGACGGAATTTTTGTGAAATATGTGAAAACCGGTATCCAAGTTGAGTCTCCCATTTGGAGTTTGTACAATCCATTATGAGTTGCGTCATAAAAAGCATTGTTCGTTACAATTATTTTGTCTGGTGATCTATTTGAATCACCATCGAGTCCTGTGTTGAATGGTCTCCAATTCTTACCACCGTCTGCTGATACATAAATGCCATCACCAGTAGCAACGACTGTTTCATTACTCTTAACGCCAACTGAATAAACTGGGAAATAACAACCAGTCGAATTATTTTTTGGCAAGTTTGAAGTTAGATTTTGCCAATGATCTCCATAATCAGTTGTCATATACAAAGAAGCATTACACTCTTCTATACTGGCGAAAATCTTATTACTGTCTGCTCCTATCACATACGACTTGTTGGCTGAACTTATGAGATGCCAATCATCTTCTCTGATTTTCTTGCGATAGATACCGAACCTTGTTCCAGCAAATATCAGAGAATCTTTTGCGAGGAGCGAAGTAATTGGAATGGCAACATTGTTTTGTCTGGGGATACCAATGTTATCCGGCAACCACATATCGCTAGAAGGTTGGTACTTATAAACACCGTCATCTGGAGTAACTGCGAAAATAACTTTATTCGAGTTTGCAATTGAAGTTATGCCAACAGAAAACAATGGCGGAAGTCCTTTATTTCTTAAAACCCAGTGAAGTCCCCAATCGTTTGAAATATATGCACCGTCTGTAGTTGCTGCATAAACAGTATCTTTAACATTCAAAAGTGAATAGGTTGAATATAATGAGGGTGAGAGTCCAATGTTATGCTTTGTCCAAGTTTGACCCCCGTCAATTGAGCCATAAATAGTTCCCCTATATGTCCCTACTAGAAGAGAATCCCCCTTCATTATAATTGATGTAGTAGAAACAGGCATGTCTATAAGAGGGACATTCACTCTTTCCCATTGAGCTACAATAGTATCATTAGCCAAAAGATACATTACAAGCAGAATTAATAAATGGTGCATTCTTTTCATATCAACAGCCATTCAGGTATAAGCAATGCGACACAATGTTAGTCCGTCTTGCATGAAATAAATAGTGAATGATTAGCAAAGCTAATGTTCTGGAATTGTCAGTCATAAAAGTCGCCTCTATCCCAAATGTAAGTTAACAGAATACTACGCTTTTTCAAGTCATATTTTTCTGTATAAGTGATGGAATAGCCGTTTTCGCTAACCGGCTATTCCAAAAAATTATCTTTTTGCATAAACCCTTACTGTTGGTCTCTCTTCAATTACGATAGCGCAGTGTCCCTCTGGCAAATCACTCACATTGCATCTTTCTGTCTTGTGCTTCTCAATCATCTCTTCTAGTTCAATTGCTGCATAGATACTATCAAATGGCAAATCGTTCTTTAACGTTCCGTTGAAATGCTTTACCATATTAAGCAGCAACCTATATTGATTGTTGTTAAGTACCGGCAACTCATACTTCTTGTACTCGTCTTCGACAACATCCATCATTAAAGATTTTGTTCTGCCGATATCTCGCTTAATCCAGAATTGAGTTCCATCTAGTCGATCAAGATTATTCATCAGCATTATCTGATGAGCTCGTAATTTAAGTCTGTCTTTGCCATTCCTAAGAGTCTTGATAATTTCATCCATGAAATCTTTTCTTTGCTGCCAGAGTTCGATCTCTTTATCAATAGCTCCGTTCTTCATTAGAGTCCAAGCCCATCCGTCAACTTTAACCGGGAGATTATTTTCTAACAGTTTAAGTGATTCTTCTTGCTGATCGTTTACCTCACCGTCGTTCTCATAGATAGAGTCCAACAAAATATTTTTCGTCACCAGCATATCATTCAGTGTTTGCTTGTGATCTGTTTTTAATGCTGTACTAGTATTCATTTTGTAATTCCTTATAAAGTGCGGAAGACTATAAATCTTCCGCTATTGTTAAAATGGGAAATCATCATCTGACGGTGCCGATACTATAGCTTCGTTTTTGTCAATAGCATTATCCATTAAATCCGGTTTATAGTTTAACGGGAATCCCTTTGCTACCGATTTCTTGAATGCATTCCTAAGCTGCTCTGGATCAACGTCTACAATGTTCCAAGTTGAGTATTTAAGCTTGCCTTCCTCCGAAATACCTTTTACATAATCTAGAATGCAAATCTTTTTATTTATCGCTTTTATGAGAAAATCCGCTGGCACTTGTTTCTTCTCAAGCACCCGAATGCGTTCTTTGATCTCTTCGTCTATCAATCCTTTGAAACATCCAAGCTTGATGAAGAAATCTTTGACAACAAATGCACTTCCCCAATCAACAATCCTATTTTTATCCCGTCTCAAGTCGCCTTTTAAGATCACTTTCTTTGTGAACGACTTACTTATGTCAAATTCAATCTGAATCGCTAAATCGTGAGTTGAGTCGGGGTTTTCTTTATAGGTTGGCTTTCCAGAGAGGTCTTGCAGATTGATTACCGTAGCTTCAGTAACAAATACGCCTTTCATATATCCATTTCCATTCTCGT